>JAGLDB010000059.1 GCA_023145935.1 Candidatus Sabulitectum sp.
CCCTCCTGCAGATTCCCGATGTTGATGTACCGGGCGAATTCGCTTTCCAGATATGCTTCCCTGCCCTGGGAAGGAATTTCTATGAACCAGTTGTGCATGTCCATAAGAGACAAAGCTCTGTTGGCATCTTCCAGGGGTTGCATGCCGTTATTGCAGTTCATGCAGGCGCTTACAGTTGGGTAAAAGAATTGCACTGCCATTTCGGCATGGGTTCTGTCACCCATTCTCGACATGAGTATGTAGTTTAACCAGCCTTTTGCTCCCTCGATGTCTTCTTCTGCAAGAAGGCTGTCCATTGCAGCATAGGCCACCTCTGCAGCATCGCAGACCTGTTCGCTGATCAGGCTGAACTTCCATTCGTTGTCTCTTCCCCAGGTGCTGATGGGGTAGGAAGAGCTCATGGCTCCGCAGGGGTACAAATTGAGTGTTCCGGTCCCTTCCGTCCACTGTCCGTAAAGTTTGGCAGAGTTGATAGATCCAGGTAATAACAGTGTGTCCAGAGGAAGCCACCCCTCTGGAAAAGCGAATGCTATGATTATGCTGGTGAAGTCAGTTGGTTCTGTTGAAAAAGATACAGGAATAAGCTCAATTTCTTCGGCGCCGGGGGGCAGCAGTGGATCCGGATAGTTCAGTATCTGGTAACCGAGAATACGGGAATTAGCACCACAGCGGAACGGTTCCAGCTCTTCCCGTGTCAGATAAGAAGATGTATTCTCTGGTAGAGTAAGGGTGATGTGTTCTTCGGCATGATCAAACTCGCTTCCGTTCCACACCGATCTCAGTATAAGGAAAAAGCTGGTTTGCAGCTCACCTTCTTCCCGGTAGTGTTCAGAGATTACAGCTACGGAGTTCACAAGGTTGTCTGCAAGGTTTTCCCCCGGTGAAACAAAGTAGGAGATCACGTCAAAATTCTCTTCGACCAGCCCTCCTAAAATACTTGGTCCTGTAACAATGGTGCTGTCGTCAGTTATAACCACTACCATTTTCTCAAATAGCAGGTCGGAAGCTCGTGTTGGGAAGTGCATAATAAAAACAGCAGATGCACTCTCATAACGGGATTCATCCATCTGAATGAAACAGCCCCTGTAGTTAAAATTCCAGTCTTCAGGATCAGGCATGGTGCTCATGGTGGATATTCTCGAAAAAATGATTCTTCCATTCCTTGTAAGCTTGAAATAGCTTCTCACTCCTTCTGACCCCTCGCCGGAGTCAGAGAAGCCATACATAAGAACGATTTCACTGACTGGGTCAAATTTGTAAGTCAGTGCGAGGTCAATAATTCGCACAAATCCCACAGTTCCCGGGGCAGAGAGTGTGGACACTTTACACCATTCTCCGGTGGAGTCATTGCGTGCAGGGTGACCAAACAAGGTCACCTGAATTCCCGGAGAAAGAACAGCCAGTGTGTCTGCTTTCAGACCAGGCGCAGACAACAGAGCAGTTTCCGAGAATGTATAACCATCACAGTTGCTGTAAATGTCTGCGGAAGCATTGGCAGCCAGTAGAAGAAGCAAAGGCAGTATATTCTTCAATTGGAACCTCCTGTGTTTTTCCAGATGTCTGGTGTATCAACAGTTGAATATTCACCAGTATTTCATGCAGGTAAAGAGTGAATAGTAGGTGTGTGACCGGGAATGAAGTTTTTCTGTTCAACAAACGGCAAAGCTAATTCTCAAGGGGAATTCTTGTATAAAGAGTAAAGTCTTTTGTTAGTGGAAAAGGCTTCTCGTATCCGTAGTTGATAAACAGATGGGTCCAATGATGATCTACGGAATCATAGGCCACTGCGTGATGTGTATAGAGGCTGCTTTCAATATTTATCCTGTGTTTAGAACTATTCAGCCAGTTACATAAGACCGTTTCAGGAGTTGTTTGACCAAAAGCAAGATTCTCAGCAGCATGGTAATACATGATGTATATCCCCCTCAGACGATCAAAAGGACTTTCTCCACTTGGATTGAAATGTGAAAAAAAAGATCGATCACGCATATCCGTGTTATGCCGGCTGGCAATTCGCCAGAGATCAATATCCCATTCCAGTTCAGGAAGTCCCATTTCAGCGCGGTATTCATTTACCAGTACTCCGAAATCCCATGCATTCTGATGGACATTCTCAGGCTTAGAGATCTCGTGTGTTAAAACAGAATTACAACCTGAAAGAAATAGAGCAAAAAGGGTTAGATAAAAGCAACGCAAACTATTTAATATTCCTTAAATATAGAGTGTTCACTAGGCCGGGAAGGTAAGTTATCCTCAATTTGTCTTTTTCTGCAAAAGAGACATTCATTTGCGAAACACAAGGAAACTGGATTTGTACCATATCATCAAAATAACCCAAAACAGCATATCCGACCCAGTATCATCTAATTTCACTACAGATACTGACCATATACCTGAACTCCGCAGCGGTCAATGAAGAAACCTTTCCTGGGATTCCTGAGAACGCTGTTATTCAAAAACCAACCCACCACATCATCACCGTACGCGACACTGTAAAAAACTCAGTTCTTTCAGTGGATTAGTTCAGGAATTTTGTATGCTGCATACAATGGAAAGTGAAGCACCCAGTCACCTTCAATATTTTTCACGTACTTTTGTCAACTGAAAATGTGTAAGAAATACAACTTTTTGCAGGCAAAAAGAGGATATTCCGGAAAAGGTCTCTGAACTCGGAGCGTCGTGGACAGGGATAACCGGTAACTCCATGTCCATGATGAACTATTTCCCAGACTGGACAGAGATGTAGTTCGGTATACCGGGAACAGTAGAGGTTGAAGTCGCTCCCGGTGAAACTTTCATCTCTCCTGTGTTACGCATGCTCTGCACAGAGGGAGGTGTGAAGAAGCTCATGATTAGAGCTGAAGGGCTTGGATGGAATACAGGCAACTGGAAGGGGAAAGTGCCATTTCTTCATCACGATCCGCAGCCGGTAATGGCAGGTGGAACAGAGGTGACTCTTCCACTCTCGTTCTGTCATCAGACAGGATGGAAGTGCTGATGGACCCTTCTGCTTACGGACATGTCTATTAGGTAAAACTGGACGGGGTACAGTACATACTCTCTTCCCATCCGGAACCGTCGGAGTTCGGGTGGGAAAAGCCGTGGTACGGAGGAATACTTCCCCGATTGATGGGACGAGGAAACAATCATTTCAGATGGAGAATGAAAAACCGGAAATCTCAGAGTATCAGCAGGAAGCGGGCGGTCTTACTGAAAGAGGCTGGCAGATGGTCTGGACCATAAACCACAAGGATTACGGTTCACTGATTGTAAACTGGAGGGTTGGTGTTGTGCAGAGCGTTTCTCTGCTTCAAACATCTCTTGAATGTGTTGCGTCTTCAGGTGATTACCTGGACGGCGGTATGGACATAAGAGGGTTTGTTCAGCCTGGAGGTTCGGTAGATCGTGGAATTCTTACCTGTGAGCAGTTGCCCGGTCTGAGTCAGGGCCGCAAGCATGCCGGAGCCTGGGGCAGTGCAGGCAAATGGGCTTGTGTTCAGAGGGAAGGCTCTTTTGTAGAGGTGTATTCGCCGGGGGATGGCGTATTGTACAGTGAAGACTACAGCAAAGAGGGTTGTCACTTTTCGGTCTCTTCAAGGCATAACAAAAAGAGAATCTTGAAGGCTCAATGGCTTTTCGGAGCAGTTGAAGAAGATGAGATTCTTGCCTCTGTACTCAGAGCGCACAGATAGCGGTATTCAGGGCGGGGGAGTTTTCCTCCGCCCTGATCGCATACATTGTTTATTCCTGATGATTCAGTTATTCTCAAACTGACAGACGAAGTTACTCCGAATTGTCTGAGAATGGGAAATTACAATCCACAGGTACTAAAGAATCTTGTTGCAGGGCTGTGCGAAAGGGGAGAAAATGGCTTTGAGTGAAGGTAGAGATTTTGTAATGGCTGATGAGCTGACCTATGTGGGGCCGGCAGGACTGGGTAAAGGAACCATGCTGGGAACACATGATCAGTTATTGCTCATGCCTGTTGAGATCGTTCAGGTTTCCGGGTACAGACACTACAGAACAGAGACAAAAACATGGAGCCTGCAAGGCAAAGACCCTGGAGAGATGATCAGGAACTTTGTGTCAGAGGATGGTGTGAGTACCAGTGACCTTAATGGCATGATGAAAGATATAGCCGCTCAGATGAATGGGGCAGTGCTCCACGACCTTTCACAGATCAGAAGACTGAAGGTAAAGAACAGCCTTTTCAGCAGGGGCATCTACCTCAACAAGAAGGACAGCAATGTAGGGTGGACCGGCTATCCACTGAAGAAGCAGGATGCAGTGGCTTTCCAGGAATTCTACAGAGGACACCCCGCAGCGCAGCAGTAGCCTGCTCTGTCAGGGACACCATGTGCAGGCTGGGTATTCCCGGTTCTGTTTTTCCTTGACCCATTTCTTTGCGGTGTGCCATGATTTCTTCTCAGGCTTGGCAGCATGGGGCGATTCATCACCGGTGAATGGGCATGGGCGCAGCGTTCCTGTTGCGTCAATGAAGAGATAACCTGCCAGAGGGCAGCCTTGAGGGTCTTTCTTTAGCGCAAGAGAATCGTTCCTTAAGATATATGGGCTTGCTTCGTGATCCAGCGCAATGTTTTCCAGTCGTCCGAAATGATTGCCCTCCGGGTCGAATCTGCCGAAGACAACTTTTGTGTGCTGCCAGTTCTCTTTCTTCGCAAGCTGATTGAATATTTCAA
This sequence comes from Candidatus Sabulitectum sp., assembly GCA_023145935.1. The sequence goes on from JAGLDB010000059.1 coordinate 4,701, forward strand.
TATCGTTCACTGAGGCTTTCCAGAGGGTCAGGACAACTTCCACCATTGCTTTGCTGCTCTGTCTGACTGTTCTTATGGCCTCTATGGCTTCGTTGAAGCGTTTGTTGCCTCGAAGTATCTTCCAGGATGCTTCTTCAGCTGCCGGCAGAGAGAATATCCATCTGTCCACAGGCAGTTGCACATGGGTTTGCTTCAAACCCAGGCCAATGGTACTTACAGAGAGCATGGAGCAGTTCCTTCCTGCAGTTTCGGCGAGTTTGTTTATCTCCGGTGAGGCCAGTGGGTCGGAATGCTTTCCGGAAAAGTGAATGGTAACCGGTTTTGCCGGTGATGTTCTCAGCCAGCTTTCCAGCTGTTCCGTTTTTAGAATTGCAGGTTGCTCGGGAGTGCTGCATCCGGTGCAGTGACCGGTGCAATCCTGGGAAGGCTCTACAATAAGCCCTCTGGGTACACTGTGCATTGCACATTTAATAGCCCTGATCACCAGGGAGAACGGCCACAGAATGTCCTTTTGCCGCCAGATGTTCATTCCCGCTGCGAGTGTTCTTCTCATGATGGGAATATGTTATTCCCTCTGTACAAGTCAAAATGCTGACATCAGGGTGTTTTCTTTCCTTTTGCTTCGTTTACCTTAACATGTATCCAGATGGAACTGTTTGTGAGAATTGTTGCATTTGTTCTTGTCCTTGCAAAAATCTGCGGATATAGTATTTTTATCTGTTATTGACAGATGCCCTCTGCAGGGCTTAATATTACTGTAGTGGGTGGTGTTTTGACGGAGGGGATTCCATCAGGAAAGGGCAGATGCCCCGACAGGGGTTGAGACAGGTAAAACGGTTTCAATTCTACAGTCTCTTCTGGGTCCACTTCACTTTCTGTGCAGCATACAGCTTCACAGATGTGTTTTAACAAGGAGGGAAAATGAGGAAGCTTCTAATCGTACTGGCTTTACTCGCAGTTACAGCTTTTGCCAGTGACCCAAGACTTACCGTTTTAGGCGGAGATGCCAGACTTCTGGTAAATGATTACCTTGAGATGTGGGCATATCCCGGCGTTATCGGTGATTATGAATTTGTTACAGGCAGCAGCGAAACTGCTGGAAGCGATGCCGATGGATGGTTTGGTATTGTAGACGGTCTTGGTGGCAATGCTTATGGTGTTACCATTAACCACAACGATTACAGCCACGAGATCCTTTTCAGCCCCGGCGGCTGGGGAGCAATTCTTTCCATGGACTTTGATAAGTATCCAGATTCACTTGAAACTGTGAAAGAAATGGCTGTTGGTCTTGCCTGGGGAACTGATGTTCCATTCCTTGCAGACTATTCCGACCTTGCATTCGCAGTTGGCTTTGACAATGTGGCCCGCGACTTTGAAGAAACTGAGTGGACCAGCAGTGACATGATGTTCGGAGCCTCTCTTCGTGGTCACGGTGATGATTTCTTCAATCTGTTCCCTATCATTGGTGCAGATGTCAGCTATCATGATGTTAATGACTATGCTGATGTATCCCTTAATACAACCACCATTCATGTTGATTTCGGCGCAGGCCGCAACAAGAAGGTCGGCGACAAGACCAACCTTGTTCTTGGTGTTTTCACAGATCTTCAAGTCACCAGCTACGGTGGAGATTACGAAGAGGATGCCACACCTGATTCTAAGATGTGGATAGAAATCCCAAGGGTAACCGGCGGCGTTGAACAGGAAATTGGCAAATGGCTTATCTTCCGTGCTGGTGCTGCAAGCGTTACCGAATACTACTCAACAGGTGACTTTAACATGTTTTCCAGTGGATTTGAAACCAACTTTGGTGTTGGCCTTCACTGGGACAACTTCATAATGGACGCTACCATCACCGAGGGTTTCCTTCATGATGGTCCGTACATGGTTGGTGGAACTGACAATGGTTTCATGGGAAGCCTTGCTGCTACCTACAATTTCTAGAAGTATTGTTGTTATTAAGGGCGTCCGCTTGCGGGCGCCCTTTTCTCTCTCCCTTCCTTTCTGTATGCTTTCTTCTGCGGGTTTTGTTTTCTATCATATGGAGGGGCTGATATGAGGATTGCTGTTCTTGGGGCCGGTATGGTGGGAAGCGCCATTGCAGTTGATCTGAGCAAAACATTTTCCGTTGTTGCAGCGGATATTGACAGAAAAGCTCTGGAACGGCTTGAGGAAACCCATGGGATTGATTGTGTTCATTCTGATCTGCTTGATGAACAGGTTGTGCTGGATGTGATCAGAGACGCTGATATGGTTGTGAATGCAGTGCCGGGGTTTATGGGGTACAAAACACTGAAAACCATAATTGAATCAGGTAGGAATGTTGTGGACATTGCATTTTTCCCTGAGGATTCAGCTCCCCTTCACAGGCTTGCCATGGATAAGGGTGTGATCGCCGTTACAGATATGGGCGTTGCACCTGGAATGTGCAATGTGATCTTCGGCTATCATTATGCAAAGATGAAGGTGAATTCCTACCTGTGCCTGGTTGGAGGGTTGCCGAAAAAAAGAACATGGCCCTGGGAGTACAAAGCTCCCTTTTCCCCCTGTGATGTAATTGAAGAGTATGTGAGACCTGCCCGATACAGAGAGAGCGGTGCAGATGTTTTAAGACCGGCTCTTTCAGACCCGGAACTGATCGAGTTCGATCAGTGCGGAACCCTTGAAGCCTGGAACAGTGATGGTTTGCGCTCGCTTCTTCGGAATATGCCGGATGTTCCGGACATGAAGGAAAAAACAATGAGATGGCCGGGGCACATAGAAAAAGCCCGTGTTCTTCGGGAATCCGGGTTTTTCAGCACTGAGCCTGTTGAGGTTAATGGTGTGATGATCTCACCATTGCAGATGACTGAAAAGATATTGTTCACCGGGAAGAACTGGAAGCTTGGTGCAGAAGAGACCGAATTCACTGTGATGCGAGTAGTGGTTGCAGGTGAGGAAAATGGCAGACCTGTTGAATTCACCTGGGACCTTTATGACGAATACAGCACGGAGACAAAAACCTCATCCATGGCTCGCACCACAGGCTATGCTTGTACTGCAGCGGTGAATGCAGTACTTCAAGGGCTTTACACAGAGGCAGGTCTAAGCCCTGCTGAATACCTTGGCAAAGATGAAAGGTGTTTTGATTTCATGCTCAACTACCTGCGAGAGAGAAATGTGATCTATACAAAGAAGAAAAAATCTCTCTGAACAGTGAAGGAACATAATGGTTGAAAACCTTGAAGTTCTTGCCTTTCAGCAGGCGATTCAATGGATATCTCATCAATTGCAACTCACCTAGGAGCGTGACTGAGAATGAAGCATCGGCATAAAGGTTCCACAATCGGCTATAATCCTCGTAGATTATTGTCAAATAGCGGTGCTATTCCGTGCTACCGCTCGGGACGCCCTCAGTTACTGGCTCTGTTGCTTTCTCCTCAAATCTCCAAGAATTCTAACTCGACCGTGGAGCCTTTCTACTCAACGCCCATTGTCAGTCACGTTCCTACTCAAAGATGAGTGACAGCCATAATCTGCATTGTGTTCAGGTAAAGAAACTTCTGAAGAAGGAGAACCCTGCATTTCTTTTCGGAGGCAAATACAGATTCTCTCCCTACATGGCATGCGGTCACAGGTGCACATACTGTGATGGAAGGTACGAGAAATACCATGTGGAAGGTGATTTCGATTGTGACATCACAGTTAGAGAGAATGCGCCGGAGCTGCTTGAAAAAGAGTTGCTTAAACTCAGAGAGCCAGGCCCAATCTGTATCTCTTCCGGCATAAGTGACCCGTACCAGCCAGTAGAGGAAAAACTTGGAATAACCGGAAAATGTGCCGAAATACTTGCCCGGTTCAATCACCCGGTAATTGTTCATACAAAATCATCCATGATACTCAGGGATATTGATCACTGGGAAGAAGTTCACAGAAGATCTGCTTTTACAATGATGATCTCGCTGACCATGGCTGATGATTCCATCAGGGGCAGGGTAGAGCCCGGTGCTTCTTCGGTTGAAGAGAGACTGAACACTCTTGCGGAATTCAGGAAAAGAGGAATGAATGCAGGGGTTCTGGCAATGCCGTTTATTCCTTATCTGACTGATTCACAGGAGCAGATGGAAGAGTTGCTCAAAGCTTTGAAGCGGGCGGGAGTACAGTTTGCAATGCCCGGGCTTCTCACACTGAAAAAGGGACGCCAGAAGGATTTCTTCCTTAATTCTTTTGAAAAAATGTACCCTGACCTTACTGAAAAAATGGCTGCACTCTACTCAAATGAAGACTTTTACGGCGGTCCGCCCCGGGGTTACTCTAACTCATTCCGGAGCAGAACAGATTCACTCTGGACAGAGTTCGAGATGGACGATCTGATCCCCCAAAGTGTATACCGTGGGCAATTCAGCCTGTATGATGAGATCTCAATTCTTCTCAGAGACATGATCATTCTGTATGGAAAGCGGGGCATCAATGTAGCCAGGCTGAAAGCAGCTTCACTGAAATTCGCCAAGTGGCTTACTCCCCGGAAAACCTATTATGCCAGACGGCGCAATCTAAATTACTCCGGCCTTGAACAGGAAGTAAGGGCACTGACCTCCTCAGGTGAACTGAAGAATGTGCTTGGCAACGAAAAACTTGCAGAATTTCTGCTCAGAATTGTAAACGGTGCCGTGCTCAACTACCAGACTCTCAAACTTGATGCCTGTCCACCGTTACTGCAAAGTACCAAGAGTTGACATTGTATCCGTAATGTCCTAGTATGAATTTATGAAAACCTTCAAGTGGAATATGGAGAAGAACGAGAAACTGACCATAGAAAGAGGGATCAGTTTCGACGAAGTGGTAGAGCGAATTGAGTCTGGAGTCAGTGTTATTGAAACTGAACATCCTAACCCGGGAAAGTATCCAGGCCAGAGAATACTAATTGTAGAGATAAATTGTTACGCCTACATGATTCCATTTGTCAGAAATGGTGAAGAATATTTTCTCAAAACAATCATTCCAGGCAGAAAGGCAACAAAGAAATATTTTGGAGGATAAGATGACGACTAAAGACAAAACTGCTGTTCTTAGTGAATATGAGAAGGAAATACTGGATGCCTATGAGAAAGGTGAACTCCAGGCTGTTGAATCAGATACTGATTACCGGCAGATCGCAAAAAACACAATGAAAAAGAACAAAAAGATCAACATTAGAATTTCAGAGAATGATCTTTCAGCCCTGCGTAGAAGAGCTGCAAGAGAGGGCATTCCGTACCAGACCCT
>JAGLDB010000006.1 GCA_023145935.1 Candidatus Sabulitectum sp.
GGTATTCTTGCTTTGAATTCTTTTGCGTTTCCACGAGCTTCCATGGATACGATTACTCCACGGCGCTCATAGATGCTTCCTGATACTCCTCCAGAGTATTCTTCAGGGCTTACGATGGAAACAGACATCATGGGCTCGAGCAGCCTTGGGCTGCACTTCATGAAAGCCTTCTTGAATGCGTTTCTGGCGCAGATCCGGAACGCCATTTCAGATGAATCCACCGCATGGCTTGCCCCGTCTTCAAGGGTGACTTTTACATCCACAACAGGGAAGCCGCAGTAAACTCCGTCTTTCATGGCATCGATGATACCCTTCTCCACCGAGGGGATGTACTCCTTGGGGATATTACCACCCTTTACAGAGTTCTTGAATTCAAAACCGCTTCCTGCAGGAAGCGGTTTAACTGTAAATATGATGTGCGCAAACTGACCTTTACCGCCTGTCTGCTTTTTGTATTTCTCATTCCAGTCAATGGAACCGTTTATGGTTTCTCTGTAAGCCACCTGTGGTTCGTTGACTTCCACATCCACAAAAAACTCCCGTTTGATCCGGTCAATCAATATTTCAAGATGAAGCTCACCCATACCGGAGAGAACAGTGTCTCCTGTTTCTTCATTGGTTTCCACTGTAAAAGTTGGATCTTCTTCGGAAAGCTTGGCAAGAGCATTGGTCAGTTTGTCTCTGTCCTGCCTCTTAAGTGGTTTTACTGCAATGCTTAGTACAGGTGCCGGGAATTCAATGGCTTCAAGGATGATAGGGTCATCCAGAGAGCAGATAGTGTCACCGGTTATTGTGTCGGATAGACCGATAACAGCACCGATCTCACCGGTGTTAAGCCGTTCTACAGATTCGCGTTTGTTTGCATGCATCCTTAGAATTCTGCTTACTCTCTGTTTCTTACCGGTGGTAGAGTTCAGCACATGGCTGCCTGCTTCGAGAACACCTGAGTAAACCCTTGTGTATATGAGCTTGCCTGTGTGCCTGTCAGTTACAACTTTGAATGCCAGAGCGGCCAGAGGGCCATCGTTACCCGGGGCGCGTTTCTCAAGCTTACCTGTTTTGCTTTTACCGCTTATAGGCGGAAGGTCAACAGGAGATGGCAGATAGGCAATAACAGCATCAAGAAGCCTCTGGACACCTTTGTTCTTGTAGGCGCTTCCGCAGAGAACAGGGCAGACCAGACCTGCATGTGTTGCTTTTCTAATAGCCGCAGAAAGTTCTTCTTTTGATATCTCTTCGTCTCCGCAGAACTTTTCAAGCAGACCCTCATCAACTTCGCTTACCTTTTCAACAAGTATCAGCCGTTGTTTGGCAGAGATCATTTCCATTTCAGCGGGGATGGGCTTCTCTTCAAAGACCATACCGTCTGTTGACTCATCGTAGTACACTGCACAATTGTCCACAAGGTCAATAATTCCAAGGAATTCTTTCTGCTTGCCCAGTATCGGGATCGTGATTGGGATGGCGTTGGCATTCAATCGGGAATGAAGCTCTTTTACAACTCCGTAGAAATCTGCACCTGAGCGATCCATTTTGTTTACGAATGCAATCCTGGGAACACTGTATTTGTCAGCCTGGCGCCAGACAGTTTCACTTTGAGGTTCCACACCGCCAACAGCACAGAAGAGAGCAATGGTTCCATCAAGGATTCTAAGACTTCTTTCGACCTCTACGGTGAAATCAACATGTCCCGGAGTATCAATCAGATTTATCTGATGTTTTTTCCACTCTGTTGTAGTGGCAGCACTGGTAATTGTGATTCCACGCTCCTGTTCCTGAGCCATCCAGTCAAGCGTGGCCTCGCCATCGTGTACTTCACCGATCTTGTGCGACTTGCCGGTGTAGAATAGAATTCTCTCTGATACAGTGGTTTTACCAGCGTCAATATGAGCCATTATTCCTATGTTGCGAATTTTCGCGAGATTGTAATCTCGTGCCATCTATCCTTCTCCGTTCTTAAATGATTGATATGAGTGTCCGAATATACGGAAACGTCCCTCTCCAGTGCAAAAAATTTATATTCCAGCCATAAACAAGAGGAGAAAATCATGAATATCCATACAAGAATAGCTTCAGAACTGAAATTGAACTCAGGAAAAGTTGAGGCAGTTCTTGCTCTTATCAAGCAGGGTGCAACCATACCATTTGTGGCAAGGTACAGAAAAGAAGTTTCAGGTGGAATGGATGAGGTTATACTTGCATCGCTCCGCGACACATGGCAGAAACTTGAATCTCTGGACAAGCGTAAAGCAGCTGTAATTTCTTCAATGGAAGAGCGGGAGTTGCTAACTGATACATTGAAAAGCAGGATAGATCAGGCAGTTACACTTGCAGAGCTTGAAGACATTTACCTTCCATTCAGACCTAAGCGCAGAACAAGAGCAGTCAAGGCAATAGAGAATGGTCTTGAACCACTTGCAGACCTGCTAATGGATCAGAGAGAAGGAGACATTCCTGCGCAACTTGCTGAAGCCTTCCTCTCAGAGAGTGTGCCTGACCTGGAAAAGGCACTTGCAGGGGCCAGAGACATTATTGCTGAAAAGATGTCTCAGCAAGCCGGAGTCAGGTCAGAGATGAGAAGCCTCTTTCTTAACAGAGGGTACTTTGTATGCAGGGTGATCAAGGGCAAGGAAGAGGAGGGAAACAGATTCCGTGACTGGTTTGACTGGTCGGAAAAAGTTTCAACTGCACCTTCTCACCGGGTACTTGCCATGCGCCGGGGAGAAAAAGAATTGTTTTTGAATCTGTCGGTGAATGTTGATGGGCAGACTGTCACCTCAATAATGACAAGGCATTTTCCTGTGATGTCAAATCCCTGCGGGGATCAGGTTCTCATGGCCATGGAGGACGGGTTCAAGAGGCTTCTTGGACCCCGGATGGAGACTGAAACAAGGCTGGTATCCAAGGAGAAAGCAGATCGTGAAGCCATTTCTGTCTTTGCGGTAAATCTCCGGGAATTGCTAATGGCTGCACCTCTGGGCGGGAAAAAAATCATGGCAATAGACCCTGGTTTTCGTACAGGCTGCAAAACAGTCTGTCTTGATGAACAGGGGAAATTCCTGGAGAATTCTACGATCTTTCCAGTTACAGGCAAAAAGGATTTAGCTGCTTCAGAGGTCAGAAGGCTCATTAAAAAGCACAAGCTGGAATACATTGGTGTTGGAAATGGGACTGCAGGCAGGGAGACTGAAAGTTTTCTTCAAGAACTTAAACCCGACATTCCTGTTGTAATGGTAAACGAAAGTGGAGCTTCCATTTATTCGGCTTCGAAAACAGCAAGAAATGAATTTCCCGATCTTGATCTTACAGTAAGGGGGGCAATATCCATTGGGCGGAGGCTTCAGGATCCTCTTGCAGAACTGGTCAAAATAGATCCTGGCAGTGTTGGAGTCGGTCAGTATCAGCATGATGTGGACCAGAAGCAGCTTAAGCAGGCACTGGATGATACAGTTATGTCGTGCGTGAACTCTGTAGGTGTAAATCTGAACACAGCCAGTGCAAAACTGCTTTCCTATGTTTCCGGTCTCAGTCCCGCAAGAGCTTCTTCTCTGGTGAAGTACCGTGAGCAGGAAGGAAAGTTCACATCAAGAATTCAGTTGAAGAAGGTTTCTGGAATTGGAGCTGCTGCTTTTCAGCAGTGTGCCGGATTTCTCAGGGTATCTGACGCTTTAAATCCCCTTGACAGCAGTGCAGTGCACCCGGAAAGCTATTCGATAGTAGAGAAAATGGCCGCAGACGCAGGAACCGACGTAAAGGGTCTTGTGGAGGGTGCTGATCTTCGGAAGGCTATCAACCTTGCCGATTATGTTACAGAAGAGACAGGGCTACCCACGCTTCGTGATATCATGGCGGAGCTTGAAAAACCAGGCAGAGATCCAAGAAGTGTTTTTGAATCATTTTCTTTTGCGGATGTTCATACTCTTGACGATCTTACTGATGGAATGCAGCTTCCAGGACTTGTGACTAATGTAACAGACTTTGGAGCGTTTGTGGATATCGGGGTGCATACAGACGGGCTTATACATGTTAGTCAGTTGAGCAGGAAATGGATCAACCATCCTTCAGAGGTTGTTCATGCAGGTATGAAGGTTGATGTTACTGTTATCGGTATTGAGAAAAGCAGGAAAAGAATCAGCCTTTCCATTATTAAGTAACTGTTATTAGGAGCTTGTCCGGGAATAGGCATTGAGCAGTAGCGCCTCACGGGCGAGATAGAATGCATGCTAATTTGAGAAGAATAGCAACGCTATTTGCCGATAATTAGCGTGTATTATAGCCGTTCGTGTGGTTGCTAATGCCGATGTTGTATTTTCGGCCAGGCTCCTAGGAACCATGAATGTCCGGAGGGGTAGAAGATCATGAGAGGAGTTATCAGTGGAAATGAAAAATAGCGTATTGTTGCTGTGTTTTCTGGTATTTACCGGGCTGGCGGAATCCACCAGTGCTACAGTAGAAGTGAAGAACGGTACAACTACCGATTTTTTCTTTGTCTGGGTTACAGAGTCAGGCAGAGAAAAGTGGATAGACATGCTTGGTCTTTCTATTCTTCCTCCAGACAGTTCTGCTATTTTTCAGGTGACAGAGGGATGGTACGATTTCAGAATTGAAGATTGTGAATGGAAAACATTTTCTGTGTCAAACATACCCATTGAAGGAGGATCCAGCTTTTTATGGGAAGTCCTGCCTATTCACCAGGACATAGATTAAGCTCCGTCCAGCTCCATTCGTACAGCTGCATGCATTTCTGCAATGGCCTCTTTCAGATGCGAGAATTCCTGATTTATGATCTCGCCGTTACCGAAGGCTACCTGTAGCAACGCATCATTGGCCACTCTCAATCGGCCACTTACCACGCCTGCAAGAAATCGAAGGAAAAGAACCGCAACTTCAGGTTCTTTAGCCAGCATATTTGAGAATTCACTTTCACCCATTACAAGCAGGCTGCCGTTGCTGGCCGCGGTAACAGAAGCTGATCTTATAGATCCGTCCAGGAAGGACATTTCTCCGAAGATGTCACCGCGTTTAAGCATTGCAAGCACGAAATCCTCACCTGCTGAATTATCATGAACCCTGAACTGTCCACGACTTATAATAAATATATCTCTGTCTGTACTGTTCTTGTCAATAATAGTTTCGCCAATCAGAACATTTTTGCGGCTGCAGAACCAAACAATTCTTGTTGCAAGTTCTTTGGGAATGGTTACATTCACTGGGTACCGTCCATTTTCTCATGGTTTAAAAACATTGGTGGTGGAGAGAGGTAGTCAGGGTAGTATACACCCTCTCTAATTGCTTCTCTCACAAAGAAACTGCGTCTTCTGTAAAAGAGACTGTACGGATTAAGCGAATCTGCTCGCGCCTCAAAAACTTCAGCAAGCAGTGTTGAAGACGATGGTTCATTATACGGACGGTTTACATCTCCATTCGATTTTCTTACCAGAGATCTGTATGCGAGAGTTTCATAAATAATTTCCTCTGGTGTGCCCGCTCCTGTTTCCCAGAGCAGATACGCATATTCAAATCGGACATCAAGGCTGTCAGGGTTGTTGGCAGTACCCTCTCGGATGAAATCCATTCCAGCTTCAACACTGCCAAGGTTTATTGCAAGATGGTAGGCCGCATCAGTGTAGACATCGGTAAAGTTCGGATCCAGTTTTGCAATAAGCCACATCTGAGGAAGATAGTCTGTTACATCAGTCCAGGAAGCTCCTTGAAATTGTGCTATATGATGGTAGTCGTCAAGTTGAAGATAGAGAGCACTGGCGATGAAATGTTTAAGCCTCTGGAAACCTGAACCAAACACCTCAATGTGTTCAAAGGTATTCACGCTGGCTTTGCGTGAGACCGCTGTGCCGGATACCACAGAGAGTACGAGAAAAATAACTGCTGCTACGGGAAGAATAATTCCTCTTTTCATCTCTTCCTTCTTTTTCTGTTGCTGAAAAAGAATACAGCCACAGCAAGGCCAAGAAAAATTACAGAATCTCTGAAGAGCTTTCCCCATATAAAGGGAGCAGCCCATGGTTGATTGAAAAACCACTGGGTTCCATGATTCCTGGTTCCGGATGCATGATCATGGCCTGCATGTGAAGCTTCCACATGCTCGTCAATAGAGTGTTCATCCACGGTTTTCACATCAGTATGCCCATTGTGATCATGTTCACCCGGGGTCTCATTGTCACTGTGTTCGTGAAGGTGTTCATGGTTTTCTCCGGAGTCAAGAAATTCAACAGGGGCAACATCTGCAATATCATAGTCTGTGCGGCAACCGGAGAAAGAGAGAAAAACAATTGTAAAGAGAAAAACATACCTTATCATTTCAGGTCACGCCCCCTGAACACAGCCAGAGCCAGAGAGAGCATAAATGCCGAGTAGCACAGGCCATAGAATACCGCAACAAGAAAGTATACAGGCTCTATAGCAAAACCATGGGCGATGGGGTCTTTTATATGGAATACATCTGCGTGTGGCAGAATCATCCGCACCGCTCTCATCAGCCCGGGGGCAGATGGCAGCAGGCCAACAAATTCAGCCACACTCATCTGGCTGACTATGAAGAGCATGGTGGTCAATGGCCAGTTCAACGGCGGGGAAGTTAAAAAACTGAAAAAGAAAACAGTCGAAAGCAGGAACCAGCCCTCAACGATTATCAGCAGAGTTGCCGGAAGCAGATCTCCAGGAATTGGGAGTTTGTGAAATAGAAGAATAAGCATAAGCCCAAGACAGGTTACCAGCAGAGTTGCAGCCTGTACAAGGGCAGCACCCAGGAATCTTCCCAGAAGGTACTGCCATCTTGCAAGAGGAACAGCTATCAGGGGCATTAGAATTCTAGTCTCTCTGTCTCTGGGGTAGAGGGTTGCTGCCAGACCCAGTGCAAGAAGCAGGGCTCCTACTTCAATACCAAAGAGGCCGAAATCGAGTATGAAACGCCCCTGATTGGATACATCAAAACTGGGTACAGAGGCAATTCCAGCAAGAGCAAGAAGAATGATCAAGAGAATTCCCCACAGGGTTCGTCTCCGGAAAAGCATCCGCAATGTCATAAGAGAAAAGGTGAAAACTGCTTTCATTTCACGCTACCCCCTGTTGCAGCCATGAATACATCTTCAAGTGATTTGAGAGCACGCTCTATTTTTACGATGGTCAGGTTATCCTGGCGCATTGAATCAATTCTAGTCTGGAGGTCAGCTTCGGTTATTATTTCTTCGACTTCATTGCCTGTTTTTCTGCTTATCACTGTAATTCTGAAAAGATGTTCCTGGCCAAGAAGTTCATCCATGGATCCTTCTGCCATTAGACGGCCTCTGGAGAGAATGATCGCTCTGTTGCAGATAGTCTCAACATCTGAAAGAATGTGAGAAGAGAGAAGAACAGACGCACCCCTTCTGTTCTCTTCCAGAATTATCTCTCGGAATTCTTTTCTTGCAATGGGGTCAAGTCCTCCTGTAGGCTCATCCATTATGAGCAGATCCGGTTTTGATTGCAGCGCGATAGCAAGGCTCAGCCGCTGCCTCATTCCCTTGGAGAACTGTCTGATGCCTGTGGATTCCCAACCGGCGAGACCAACCCGTTGCAGAAGTTTCATCCAGTCACTGTTAAGACTTGAAAGACCTCGCATGGAAGCAAACATATTCAGGTATTCCATGGAGTTGAAAGAGTCATCATAATCAGGGTTCTCGGGAATGTATCCTATTCGCTTTCTGACCACAGGAGCAGCAGGAAAACTTCCCCACAGAGAAACCCCGCCTTCAGAGGGCTTAAGAAGCCCCAGGACACACTTAATTGTTGTGGTTTTTCCAGCACCGTTGTGTCCGATAAAACCAACGATCTCGCCTTGTCTTACATCAAAAGAAATGTTTGAGATTGCTTGAACTGTACCAAGTCGTTTTTTACGGGCAAACTGTTTGCTCAGATTCTCTATCTGAAGTGGATGTGCATCAGCCACAAAATCTCCAATCGTTCCTGTATTTCTTCATGACAAAATATGCCGAACCGAACTCAGGTGCAAGCCCTGCGTCTGTTCTATCCCAGATACCCCAGACCTTCAAGTTTTTTTCGGATATCCTCTTCGGATTCATCAGCACCAGGGTCAAGTTTGTTCAGTTCCCGGTCTATGATATGAAGAACGAATTCTTCTACGGAAGAATAGCCACCTGCTTCTGATACCTTATCCAGCCTGTCTTTCATTACATTGTCTATCTTGAACTTAAGCTTTGCCATTTCAACATCCTACTCTCTAAACCTTTACCTTGAAAATCACTGCTCCAAGTATTGCCCAGACACTGGAGAAAACAAGGAAAACTGTAAACCAACCCCACCGGTTTCCAAAGATATGGTAGTTCCTTTCCTGAGTAAATGATTCTATCTTTACGATATCCGCAGAAGCTTCCGTGTTCCACGGGCGGAGAAGGGTTTGAACTATGCCTCTTTTCCCGGCTCCACGGATCATAATAGACCCGGTGGGTCCACTTGAGCCCAGATCTATGCCCATAGCGCCAAATACAAAAACACCATTGCTGCCTGTGAAGGAGAAGCTCTGTTCAAGAGAGTCTGCAATGGTAACCACAGGGGAGATGAGCGTTCCCGTTTCCGGCTCTCCCGGCTCACCTGACAGGATCGAGCTTTCCCAGTACACTGTAACTGTGGACAGATAGTCAGCGTTCAACGGTTCACGGGAGTATCTTGCATCAAGTTGTGCTGCAATTAATATAAATGGGATGGTTATAATCAGCATTGGTTTGAGAAGATGCCAGAGGTAAACGAAATTGTCCATAATAAGTCCAAAGGCAAGCTTAAGCACCGTAAGAGGACTTTCCAGGAAGAGAAGCATTCCAAGAGCCCGCGATCCCATTTTACGCCTGAGCATTGAGATTGCCTGCTGATTGGATGTTTTTTTGAACACCTGAATCATCATGACTCCGGAAAGAGCGCTGATCCACATAAGACCCCACAAAGGATCAAGGGACTGGAAAGGCTTCAACAACAGGTCAAAGAGTGTGTTCATTGATCTTCTTCCCCGTCGGTGAGAATGCTATTGATTATGGATCCCATATCAGTCAGCGTGGGGTTTGCAGGCATATTTCTTACTGAAGCAATAAGAGATCCAGGACATACATCAGGAGAGATGCAATGGGTGCCGCTCCATGGATCCATGTTGTCGGTGATGACCCCTTCAGGGAATGCACCCAGAGTGGTTTCCCAGCTTGCCCGGTAGCCGCGGGAATAACCAACGAGCATGTCAGGTGCCCATGGAGGCATCTGGTAGCCGGGGTATGTATCTTCCAGAATAAACAGGTTCTTTACAGGTTTATCACCGGTAAGGGGGTCCACGGCACTTTCCAGAGATGTTTTCAGGTTCTCCATCAAATTTCTTTTGTCTGTAGCTGAAACGATTCCATTTTTTTCTCTGCCGGCCTGATTAATGTACAGGCCGTTCAAACCAAGACCATATGCTCCTGTATTGCTCCAGTCCAGACAGGCGAACATGTCATTGTTTCGTTCGTGTGGCGATGAAATATTGGCAAATCCTTCCGCGGCCAGATAAGAATTCAAGTTGAAGCTCCTGCGGAATGGCGCAAAGCCGTGATCGGAAAGCAGGATGATCTCGGTTCTATCATCAAGAAGTTCCATAGCCTGACCAACGGCAATGTCTATTCTGGAATAGAAATCAGCAATCACACCGGAGAATCTGGAATCAGTGGTGCCGTAAAGAGGGCTGGCTGGATCCATGGATCTGTAGAACATGTGAACATTCAAATCCAGGCTGGTGAAGTAGAAGAAAAGCAGCCCTTCCCGGTATCTTGATAATACTGAATGGAAGAGGCTCATTCTTTCTTCCAGGACTATGTTCGCCTGGGAAAGATAGTCATCATCATCGAAAATCCCCCTGGACAGTGCTTTTGTGTCTTCAGGAAAGCCCTGTGTGTAGAAAAGGCCAGCATCTTCAGCAAGATCTCTAGAGTACCAGTCAGGGCTTGAGATGGGCAGTGCCGGGTTTTCCGGGTCTATGTTTATCGGGCTCAGATACAGCTTAAATTTTGGTGTTATCTCTTTCAGATAGAACCTGCCTATTGCATGAACGGTGGAAATTGGTCCAAGAGCATGAAAACTGAAGTGCATCCACGGGCTCCACTGCTTTTCTCCAATGACCACAGATGCATCTCCCATATCAATTCTTACTGCTCTGCTCTCTCTGTCTACCCATGCCTTTACTTCAACACTCATAACGGGGTTGCCCTCTATGAGAGAATTCGCAGGCCCATCAACCCGGCATGTGTAGCAACCATCACCGTAGTCTCGAACCGGGATTATCACTCCTCCACCGGTGTTATCCGATATCGACCTTGGATCATCAGTGAAGAAAGTGAAGCTGCCCTGGCTTCCTCTTACATCAGGAGTACCCAGCCCTGAAAGGAAGAGGCCATTTTTGTTTGCAGCAGGAGGTGGAAAATCAACTGGTAGCTTGACCATTGTTACAGGGATGCCTTTGTCAAGAAGTGTATCCCAGAAAGGGGTGCCTTGTCGAAGTAGATTAACACCGCCGCCGGACAGTGGCAGTCGCAGCTTACCAAGGTTCAAGGTTGAGTCTGGCGAGGCTACTTCCGATATTGAAAGATACGGCATCATGGTGGCAGGGTCTCTGTGAATGAAGTCAAAAATACCGTGAACAGGCGGTGGGGCACCTGTGATGAAGTTAGACCATGCAACAGGGCTCTGCGGCGGATTTGATGTACCAAGCCTGCTAAAGCTGCCCATCTCTTTCAGCCGTCTGGTGTTAGGCATAAGACCCCGCTCCATAAAACTTTCCACCAGGCTGGGATCCATGCCATCCACCCCGAGAACGATCAATCTTTTGCCTGAGCGTCCGGTGGTTTTACCGCAGCCGGCACTCAATGCGGCAATTGCTGCCGGGGTCAGTATTGCTTTTTTTAGAAAATCTCTTCTTTTCACAGAACTCTCCCGTCCATGTAAGCTGGCGGTTTTACCCCTAGCATTTTAAGAACTGTAGGAGCAACATCCATAATGGAAGGGTTATTGGTCTCATGTTTCCAGCTGGTGAACAGCACTCCCTTAACAAGATCAGAATCATGACAGTGATCACCATCCCAGTGTCTGTCATTCGGGTAAATGACCGCACTTCCCACGCAACCTGTTACGCAGCCCCAGTCAGCGCGGTATCCGGCGCTGGTTCCCGGGATTATGTCCGGGCTTCTGTCAATGTATCCACCAGAGTAAATATCTCTGGCAAATTTTACAGATCTTACTACAGAATTATCGCCGTCTTTCAGTTGAAGCAGTTTTTCCTTTATTTCTTTCATCAGAGAGTCGGCTTCATTTTTTTTCACAATCCCTCTGCCTTCTCTGTTCAACATGTTAAGATTTATGCCGGAAAGCCCCATTGCATAAGCTCTGGTTCTGGACCAGTCTACACCGTGGTAAGATGCATCAATTGTTTCCACACCATCCTCCAGCACCATGTATCCGTTATCAACCAGCCATCTGTTGAAATCAATACAGGTATGGAATGAAGTGAATCCGTGATCAGATATTACAACAAGCCTCTCGTTCTTCTTCATTCTTTTGACGGTTTCTCCAACAAGTTTGTCCATTTCGAGGTACATGGAATGAATTACGCTTCCAGGTTCAAGGCCGCTGCCCCAGAACATGTGCTGTATTCTGTCAGAAGTGTCGAATACACAAACGGTGAGACCATCTTTGCCGTTTGTAAGAGCGTTGGTGAACATCCTTCTTCTTTCTTCATAGTATGCCCAGGCCATGCTGAGGAAGCTTTTTTCATCCAGATGGCCGTTGGAAAGAGCCCATGTATCTTCTGCCAGCCCCAGGGTGGCGAACTGCCCCACAGCACCTGCCAGGTATCTGGAATAGTGAACAGGGTGCGAAAGGGGAACAACAGGGCTTGAAGGGTCCACATGAAGAGCTGTACAGTAAACCACTGGACCTTCTGTAATTCTGAACCGGGCAATACCTTTTACCTTTGTTCTTCCAGACCTGTAACAGAGAGTGAGCCACCCTGAAAGTTCTTCCGGTTCAACTTTTATTTTCTCATCACCGGAGTGAATTTCCCATTTCAGATCTTTGTCTTTGCCCTGCTTTAAAAGAATATCGACAGGTTTGCAGCTTTCAGGGCCTGGCACAGAACCGATCCACCACCCTTTTTCACCCTGCTTAAGTCTGCACCCGATGCCTCCGGTGAAAGTAGTTTCGTTACCATGGGGAGCCATTACAGTGTAGCTTCCCTGACTGCCTCTAAGATCCGGGACACACATTCCGCTTAAGAGTCTTCCATCCAGAGGTTCCGGAGGATAGGTGATCGGCACTCGGATAACTGTGGATCTGATACCGTACTTGCCAAGCAGACTCCAGAAGGGTTTGCTCATTCGAAGCAGAGAAGAGGAGACCTTCTCTTTTTTTATGCCGAAGAGGTTTCTTCTGGAAGAGGTTTTTGTTTTTACAGAGCTCAAAACAGCCAGATATCTCTTTCTATCCGCCACTAGAAAATCAAAGATCCCGTGTTTACCGGGGTTTACACCTGTTTGGAAACTGGACCATGCCACAGGCGAGACGCCGGGAGTTGTTGTTCGCATACGGTTATAGGAGCCGTTATCCGCAAGTTGTTTAAGATTTGGCAGATCACCGTTTGCCCAGTATTTCTCCACCAGGTTGGGAGAAAGTCCGTCCAGCCCCAGAATGACAACCTTGCTGCATTGAGCAGTAAGTGGCCGTTTGCTTTTTTTGACAGATCTGATCAGTGCCATAACCGGCCAGAAAAGAAAAGAGAGAAGAGATACTGCAACAGCGTTAAGAAACACAACGAATGATGTAAGAATTCCAAATCCTGCCCCAGGTCCTATGTACCCCTGAGCAAGTGTTGGAAAAATCACGAAGAAAAGAATAAATATCAGTTTCAGGGGAGTCCTCCCGTCCAGAGTTAAAAGCGATTATACTTCCTTCACAAACATAAGGTAAAAGAGAAGAAAGAATTAGTTCCATTTTACAGGAGGGAATTTTGATTATGAAGAAGCTTCTGGTGGTGTTGGCATTTGTTCTGCTTGCAGGTTGCGGTGGTTCGAAAATTCAGTTGAACAACGGTACCGGTCTTGACCTTGCCATTTTAACCATGACTATAGGCGAGAATTCCGAATCCTGGTACAATGTAGAAGCAGATAAGATTGTTGGTTCAGATATGGAAATACCCCCTGGCGCTTCGCCTATTCTTCTGGAATGGGAAACTGCTGGAGAGCAGTTGAGCATGGAATACGTGACCATTGACTCTGCAAATTCAGCTAAGAGGGTAAGCATTCTTTTTGCAGCTGACGAAATGAGTGTAAATTACGCATTCTGAGTGAATTACAGCAACTTGAATGGTGACAGGGGTGTCTGGTGGTTCTTGAAATGAGCATATTCCCGGTTAAACTGAGAACCGGGAGTAAACATGGAAAAGATCACCGCAGGTATTGATATAGGATCTGTTGCGATAAAAGTAGCATTTCTTGAAAATAAAAAAATAATCCGAAGCATATATCACAGGCATCAGGGCAAGCCCATGGAGGCATTGCTGGGTCTTTTTGCAGCACACCCTGAACTGAACACCATACCTGTAGTTCTTACAGGCACTGGATCATCAAGAATAGCAGAATTCACAAAAACAGGTTTAGTTAACGAAGTTGTGGCTCTTGCTGCCTCCATTTCAGAGTATCTGCCTTTCGCCGGTTCTGTGATCGAGATGGGCGGACAGGATTCAAAACTTCTTCTAATGCGTACAGATGCAACAGGTTCCGCAGTTATGGATGAATTTTCTATGAATTCCATCTGCGCAGCAGGCACAGGTTCGTTTCTTGACCAGCAGGCAGGCAGACTGGGTCTTACTCCTGAGGAAATGGGAGACCTTGCTGTTACCTGTGATGCACCACCCAGAATTGCAGGCAGATGCAGTGTATTCGCCAAGAGCGATATGATTCATCTTCAACAGGTTGGTGCCACTGTGGCTGAGATTGTCAGCGGTCTTTGCTTTGCCGTGGCGAGAAACTTCAGAAGTGTGATTGCTTCCGGAAGGCAGTTCAGGTATCCGGTTGTTTTCGCCGGAGGTGTTGCTGCAAACAGAGGTATGGTGAAAGCATTTGAAAGTGTTCTGGATGGTGAAGTTGTGGTTCCAGAGCATTTCAATGTATTGACAGCTGCAGGCGCAGCACTTTCAGATAACCCGAAACTACTTACTGCACAGCAGATAAAAGAACTGATCGAGTCCACAGGCAGTGAAATAGAAACACTTCCGTCTCTTAAGCCATTCGCTCTGGCTAAGGCTGATTTTTCTTATTTGAGCGAACTTCCATCTGAAGGCATTTATCTTGGAATTGATGTGGGCTCCATAAGCACCAACCTTGCAGCAGTTTCACCGGATGGAAAGGTTGTTGACCGACTTTACCTGAGAACAGCGGGTAAACCACTTGAAGCGGTGAAGAACGGGCTCCGGACAATGGGTCCCCGGGTATCATCTGTGCCTGTTCTCGGTGTGGGAGTCACTGGCAGTGGAAGGTACATGACAGGTGATTTTGTAGGTGCGGATGTTGTTAGGAATGAGATATCTGCCCAGGCGAGAGCTGCAATTGAGATAGATCCTGATGTGGATACTGTTTTTGAGATCGGCGGCCAGGATTCCAAATACATTTCTATTCACAACGGCCGTGTTGTTGATTTCGAGATGAACAAGGTATGCGCTGCAGGCACCGGCTCCTTTCTGGAGGAGCAGGCAGAGAAACTTGATCTGAAGATCGAGGATTTCGGGCCTATGGCCTTGTCCGCCGATGAGCCATGCAGGCTCGGCGAGCGATGCACTGTATTTATGGAGAGTGATGTTGTTTCCCATCAGGCTGTAAGTACTCCGGTTCAGCAGATAACTTCAGGCCTCTGCTATTCAATTGTGCGGAACTATCTTCACCGTGTTGTAGGGGAAAGAAAGATCGGGGAAAAGATATTCTTCCAGGGTGGAACTGCACACAATCAGGGTGTAGTGGCAGCGTTCAATTCCGTTCTTGGCCAGGGCAGAAAAGTTATTCTCCCTCCTCACCATGATGTTACCGGTGCTATTGGTGTTGCGCTTATGGCAAGAGATTCAATGGAGGAAAACCAGCAGTCAACATTTCGGGGATGGAGTCTTTCAGAAAATAATTACACCCAGGATTCATTTATCTGCAAAGCGTGTTCAAACGAATGCGAGATCCACAGAGTGACTCTTGCAGATGGAACCAGACTTTTCTACGGTGGCAGGTGTGAAAAATATGAAACAGGCTCCATGCAGAGCATAGCAGGTGGAGAGAACCTTTTTATACAGAGAGTAGACAATCTGTTCAAGCACTCCGGAGAAGACTGGGGCATGGGACCCATTGTGGGTATTGCCAGGTCTTTGTGGTTCTGGGAGCAGTTTCCATTCTTCGGGACATTTTTCAGAACACTTGGATGCAGAGTTGTGGTAAGTGATGAATCGTCACCAACCACTGTTCACTCCGGCGTTGAGAATGTTGCTGCTGAAACATGTTTTCCTGTAAAGATCGCCCACGGTCATGTTATAGATCTTCTTGACAAGGGTGTTGAAATCCTTTTCCTTCCTTCCATTCTTAGAAACAAGCCACAGGGTGATTTCTCAGAATCCTATAATTGTCCGTATGTGCAGGGCTCACCATACATTCTTGATGCTGGACTTGTGCTTAATAAGAAGAAGAATGTGAAAGTATTGAAGCCGGTACTTGATTTTTCTCTTCCCGGTGATGAGTGGATGAGTGCGCTGATTGAAACTGCAATTGAGCTCGGGTTCAGCACCAGTGACGCCAAAAAGGCTTTGAAAGCAGCTGAACTTGCCCAGACCAGGTTTATAGAGACAAACACTGAGATCGGCACCAGGGCAATACGAAATCTGAACGGCCGCAGAGGTTTTGTCGTTGTGAGCAGACCCTACAACGGTTCCGATCCTCTGGTTAATACTGATCTCCCTGCTAAACTGGCTAGACTTGGTGGAGTTGTTATTCCTCTTGATATGCTTCCAATGTCAATGGAAAGGGCTTCGGAGGGATACAGCAATATGTATTGGCATTACGGTCAACGGATCCTTGCCGGTGGGATCGTTATAAAGGAAAATAAAGATCTCCATGCTGTATACCTGAGCAATTTCGGATGCGGACCGGACTCCTTCATTGAGCATTCTTTCAAAGAGATAATGGGTGAAAAGCCGTACCTGGCAATTGAGATAGATGAGCATGCAGCAGACGCAGGAGTGATCACAAGGTGTGAGGCATTCATGGACGCTCTTGATGGGGCAGGTACCGCAGGTACTGAACCGTACCAGCCACCGGAGCACAGGAAGGAAGACATTTCAGGAAGAACACTGTGGATCCCGCTTATGAGTGAAGCAAGCATTCTTGCAGCGGCGGCAGTAAGGAACAGGGGGATTGATGCCAGGGTTATTCCCCCTACAACATCCGAAACCGTTGCTCTGGGGCGAACTGTTACAACAGGCAGGGAATGTTACCCGGCAATTATTACCGCAGGCAATATGCTTAAAATACTTGAGACCAGTAAGCCGGAAGAGTCAGCATTTTTTATGGCAACTGCCTCTGGTCCATGTCGATTCGGAAGATACTGCAATTTCCAGAGGCAGGTTCTTGAAAAGAAGGGTTTCACCAATGTACCGGTTCTTACTGCGACTTCAAGTGATTCCTATTCGGATATACCTGGCCTTGGATCTAAAAAATTCCAGAAAGATATGCTTCAGAGTCTGGCCGCAGCTGATATACTGAAAAGAGTTCTTCTAAGAGTTCGTCCATACGAGATAACAGAGGGAAGTGCTGACAAGCTTTTCAGCAAGTGGCTGGGAGAATTCGAGAAGGTGCTTGAGGAGGGTAATTCTCTTCCCGCCCAGGCGAAAAAAGCGGCAGCTGAATTTAAGAAATTCCCGGTGAGAGATATCCCCAGGAAACCTCTGGTTGCAGTTTTCGGAGAGATCTATGTAAGAAATGATGACTATGCCAATGACAACACCATAGTCAAGCTGGAGAACCTTGGAGCAGAGGTGATATACACACCTATTACAGAGTGGTTTGATTATGTGAATCACAGCTACATTGAAAAATCAAAACAGAAGAGGAAGACTTCTTCGGTCATAAAGGGCAAGGCCATTGGCATGGTGATCACCAAGGTTAAAAGAGCTGTAGAGAAACCATTTGACTTGCTTCTGGATGGGACACCTCATGTTTCAGCCTCTCAGGTAATGAAGGCTTCTGCACCATACATGGCAGAGAATGTAGGTGGAGAGGCTGTTCTCAGTATAGGTGCTCCTATCGCTTTGCTGGAGCACGGCGGGATAGACGGTGCAGTTAATGTGTACCCTTTCAACTGTCTTCCCGGAACGATTGTTTCTGCCATCTCAAGAAGAATAAAGCGTGATAAGCCCGGCCTGCCCTGGTTGAACCTCGCCTTTGACGGCCAGGAGGATACGGACAACACATCAAGATTTGAAGCTTTTATGGATCAGGTTCGCAGGCTTCATCATGGAAAATCAGGACGAACGAAAGGGGCAGATAATGAATAAGGAAATTACCGGTCTTATGTCTTTTCTGGAGAATTCTCCAACTGCATCGCATTGTGTAAAGATCTCAGCTGCATTGCTTGAAGAAAATGGTTTCAAAGAGATGTTCATGGGCGATGAATGGAGTCTGAACGCCGGGGACAAGTGCTATGTAATTGACTCTGCTTCCACTCTTGCTGCTTTTATCGTGGGAAGCAGATCTGCTGCATCCGCAGGCTTCAGAATAATTGGTACCCATACAGACTCTCCGGGTTTCAGATTGAAACCGGAACCATACGCCTACACCGAAGGTCTTTCAACTCTGGGCGTGGAAATCTATGGTGGTCCTACAGTTGCAACATGGTTCGACCGTGATCTGGGTCTTGCTGGCAATGTCTCTTTTATGGAGAATGATTGCCTTACAACAAAGCTTTTCAAAATAGACAAACCTGTATTGAGATTCCCGTCCCCGGCCATTCATCTTAACCGTACCGCCAACAAAGATGGTTTTAAAGCAAATGCTGAAGATCAGCTTCTGCTTGTGTTCGGTGATGAAAAGAATGATTACGAAACGCTTAAGGGAATCATAGCTGAAGCTGCAGGCATAAAAGCAGAGCAGATGATCGACTTTTCCGGTGAGGTGTTTGACATTCAGAAACCGGCATTGAATGGAATAAGCAACAACTACCTTATTGCGTCAGGGATCGATAACCAGGCCAGTACCCATGCTGCTCTGGCAGCGATTACCCAGGTGGGTCTCACGGATCCTACAGCGGTTATCTTCCTTTTTGATAACGAGGAAATTGGTTCCAGAACAGTTAACGGAGCAGCTTCGCCATTCATGGAAAGGGTACTTGAACGCATTTCCGGTACAAGGGACGATTTCTTCAGAGCCTGCAGCCGCAGCATGAATGTTAGTGCGGATTGTGTTCATGCAATTCACCCGGGATGGGCTGGGAAACACAGCAAGCTTTCCAAACCTCAGTTGAACAAGGGTCCTGCAATAAAGATGTCTGCCGGTGGCAGTTACGCATCAAGCGCCAGAACATCCGCTTACTTCATGAAGTGTGCTGAGGTTGCAGATAGTCCTATTCAGAAATTTGTCTCTCGTGCTGACAGCAAAAGTGGTGGAACCCTGGGGCCCATTGCAGCCACTGGAACAGGTATACCCACAGTTGACGTTGGCAGTCCCATGTTGTCCATGCACTCCATAAGAGAAATGGCTGGAACAGTTGATCACAAGCACATGATCAACTGTATGAAAGTGCATCTGAAAGGCCGTATAGCTATCTCTTGATAGTCAATTTCTTCAATAAGGGGTCGGCGTAAGCCGGCCCCTTTTCTTAATGATGTTGTTTCGTATTTCCTACCAATTTAGTATAATACAGCCACAATATAACTTATCAGGAGGAGAACGAAATGACAAAAGAAGTTGATGTAGCAATAATTGGTGCTGGTACCGCAGGGCTTTCCGCCCTTGGGCATGTAAGAAAAAGAACTGAAAACTTTGTAATCGTTAACGATGGCCCTTACGGCACAACATGCGCTAGAATAGGCTGTATGCCTTCAAAAATGCTTATCGAGGCCGCGGATATCTACCACAAAAGACACCTTTTGGAAGATATGGGTTTCAAGCTGAATGGTACGGTTGAAGTTGACGGGAAAGCCGTACTTAAAAGAGCAAGAGGCCTGAGAGATTTGTTTGTTTCCAGCGTCAAGAGGGCTACGAACAATCTTGGAGACAGGAACATATCGGGCAGAGCAAAAATCCTTGCCCCTGATCTTCTGGAAATAAATGGAGAACAGATACGAACCGAAGCCATGATAATCGCAACTGGTTCAACCCCGATAATGCCGGAGTCATGGAAAAAATTCGGCAATCGTATTATTACCAATGAAGAGCTTTTTGAAATGGAAGACTTGCCCAAAAGTATGGCTGTAGTGGGTCTTGGGGCCATCGGTCTGGAAATGGCACAGGCTTTTAGCCGCATTGGTGTTGAAGTTACCGGTTTTGATGCACTGAAGACCATTGGTGGTATCAGTGATCCTGAAGTAGCTGCATCTGCAATAGAGCTGCTTACGAAGGAGTTTCCGATTCATCTGGAGAGCAGAGTTACTGCCGGAGAACCTTCATAGGCATTGTATTCACCCATCCGAACATAGCTTCTGTAGGTACAAAATTCAGGGATATCGACTTGGAGAACACAGTGATCGGGGCCATGGACTATTCGGGGCAGGCCAGAGCAATGACTGCCTTGCAGAACCACTGGCTTCTCCGGTTGTATGCTGAAAAGAGCACAGGTAAGCTTATTGGGGCTGAAATGGCCATCCCCGATGGTGAACATATTGCTCACTCAATTTCCTGGGCAATCCAGAGAGGTTTGACTGTATTCGAAATGCTGGAGCTCAACTTCTACCATCCGGTAACAGAAGAAGGCATCCGAGCTGCACTGAGAGTTGCTGCAAACAAAATAGAAAAAAGGGAATCCGGTCCGGAAATTCCCCTGTGCAGGTAAAAGATACAGAAGATGATCAGAGAATACTTATGATTGACATGCATGCTTAATGGTGTGATATTGCATGCAGGAGGTCGCCTATGCCAACACTTCAAGTGAGAGATTTGCCGGAAGATGTTTATGTCAGCCTGGTTATGCTTGCGGATAAAGAAAGCCGCAGTATTACCCAACAGACAATTACACTTTTAAGAGAGGCACTTGGATTGCATGCCAACAACCGGTTGAGGAGAAAAGCTTTACTGGATAAAATAGCAGTGAAGACATTTCCTGACTCCGGTGTTATTGATTCTGTTTCTCTTGTAAGAGAAGATAGAGACAGATGATAGTTGTTCTAGATGTTTCTGCTGCTATTGATGTTGTTCTTCGCAAAGATGCATACATAGAATTCTCTGAGGTAATTGGGAAGACAGATGTCGTAATCGCTCCTGAGATATACATCTCGGAAATTTCTAATGTCGCATGGAAGTATCATAAGATGGCTGATTATTCTCAAGAGCAGTCTTCAGATCTTGCAGAAACAGGAATTCTTATTATAGACAAGTTTGTACCTGTTGCTGATTTGTGGAAAGAAGCTTTACAGGAAGCAATTCTCAATGATCATTCAGTTTATGATTTGCTTTATCTGGTATGTGCCAGGAGAAGTAATGGTGTTTTACTCACAAGGGATAAAAGACTAATCACCCTTTGCAACGAACTGCATGTCAGAACCTTACTGTAGGGCTATTGATTGTGCAAAATGAACAGAGTTACAGCTGAACCTGTATTGTCAGCGAAGTGTAGTATTGCCGAAGGGGGAACATGTATTTTCTGGCAGTTTTTGCTCTGCTTTCAAGCCCTGCTGTAGATCAGGAATTTATCTATGAGATACAGCAGAGCCCTGATGATTCCGTTGTAGTTACAGCCTGTTTCATGGGCTACAGTCTTGGGGATTACTATCATGCAGCATTCACCCATGATAATGGAGATCTTTTCACTGCCTGGGCCCCGACCGCCAGGAATCCGGGTCTGGGGGTTTTCCTTTTTCAGTACATTGGCGATCCTGTTGAGGTAACCATTGTGAATGTGCTTACCTATGTGTGGGAAGCTGGTGATAACATCATATGTCCCACTGTTATGGATGCCAGCACCCAGGTGGAAACCTACTCTCAGTGGTATGAGAGAACATCAGAGGAGTTCGGGATCACCACCAACCAGGAATTCAGTGAATACTTCGGAGAACCGGAGTTCAATGAACCTTCATTCATGGAGTATGAATACCTCCTGCAGAGTGGAGCCAGCTACAGACAGGTTCTTTTGCCTGTGGAATAATCTTTCCCTTGCCGTAAAGATATTGCCTGCATCATGAGACAGCACTATACTATCAGAGTGTTTTCGGTGATGATCTGTTTCTGCAGGGAGGACGATAAAATGGAAGGAACCTTTCCAAGACCCGCTACTTTTCTCTTCTTATCTGTAATTCTTCTGGTCTTGGTGGCACATGCACAGCCAGTAATGCTAACAGATTCACTATCAACGAGCTTCGGAGAATTTGTAATGGTTTCCGGTGGGAAAGTGATCTTTGTGAACACCGCGGGATCCCTCAGTTCTGTGAACATTCAAGACCCTTTCAACACAAGCCCTTTTACAGTGGACTGGATAGCTGCTGACAATGGCTGGGCCGGGCCTGAAACGATCAGGTTATTGAAGAGCAGCCCGGACGGGAATTCGGTATGTATTGCTGTGGAAGTTTCTATCCAGGACAGTGTTATGAACAGAGGCCTTTCCATGCCAGAACCAATTGTCATTGTCGTCTGTAATTCCAGTGGCGGTGTGGCACGGGCAGTGGGAGTAACGACGGATTCAGGTAATAATCTTTCTTTTGATTTTACTCAGGATTCAAGACTGCTGTATGGAGCAGGGTTTCTTCCCTGCCTGCCAAATTCAGAGGCATATTACGCTCACTTTCTGGGGGACGAGAGCAGTTCCATTCGCCGGTTTGATGTGATCGATCTGGAAGAAAATGCAAGATTCAGTGCAAATGGACTTATTGGTGACTATTTCATAGGCAATCCGTGGTCGGATCTAATTTCTGCAGGTGATGAGCCCTTGATCCGAATAGTAGATATCGCAACCTTCTCGGTTGTTTTTGAAGACAGTACACTCATTTCATCTGTTGTAGAACAGTGGGTTGAACCTGATGCCGGGCTCGCACAACTTGACTCACTTCAGATCATCAGGCTTTCGGACGGTACAGTTTTTGTGAATCGGGAAGCTCCGTTCATTATTCTCTGCAGATCGTCTGAAGGCAATTACATATTTACCAGGAATGAAGGGGAAACCTTCAGCAGAGGAACAGTGAACTGGTCAACCTTTGAAGAAGAGGAAACCTCAGAGTTAACTGAACTGGCGGGGTACCTTTCAATCTCAGGAAAAGTTCTGCCGGTAGATCCTGGTAACAGCATAATTTTCAGAGCAGGTCGTGGTTTGTATTATTACGAGTTTCAGTAAGCAGGCCAGTCGGTATCTGTGTTCTCACTTTCTTGCAAAAGTGGTTGTAAAGGATTATGATTCGGCTTGGCAATAGAAGCTGAAAGATTTGTAACATATTATAAAACATGTAGTTATGCGGGGCTGAGTAATGAAAGCAGTAATCATTGCAGCTGGTTGTGGTTCGCGACTGGAGTCAAAGCATCTTGGGGTACCCAAGACTCTTATTGACATCGGAAGTACAAGAATAATTGATATTATTCTTAGTGGAATAGCTGACTCGGGTATTAAAGATGTAGTGATAGTAACCGGGTTCAATGCGGCTGCACTGGAAGATTACATAAAGAAGACTGCAAGGGATGATCTTAGTATAGAGCTCTGCTACAACCCTTCATGGGAGCTTGCCAATGGGGTTTCGGTGCTTGCAGCAGCAGAATTGATTCAGCGGGATGAGGAATTTATTCTTCTGATGAGTGATCACATCTTCCAGCCTGAGATGCTTAAATTAGTAATTGATACTGATATAGATTCTAGCCAGGCACTGCTTGCCCTCGACTTTAAAGTTACTGAGATTCCCGATATAGACGATGGCATGAAGGTAAAATGCAGCAGAATAGACGGAAGCAGACAAGAAATAACCGGGCTTGATAAAGCATTCAGTGATTTCCAGGCTGTTGATTGCGGCATGTTCAAATTGAATCACAGCTTTTTCTCTGTTCTCGGCGAAAATGTAAGAAACGGTAGAGATTCTCTTTCGGATACCTGCAATACTCTTGCCTCGGAAGGCAGGATGATCGGTGTTGACATAAATGATTTGAGATGGATAGATCTGGACACACCGGAAATGCTTTTGTTTACCACTTTGATTGAAAAGATCATTGGTGATCCAGGAGATACTCAACTCTGATGAACATCTACTACTTTGCAAATCAGATCTATCAACTGTCGTATGCGTGGCCGCTCTACAACGAGATCGGCGGATCTTTTATCGTAAGGAAGCGCAAGACGCTTCTGAAATTTAAATGGTTTCTCAGAGGTAGCATATCCTCTTCAGACAGGACATTTCTTGGTACTCCCATCGTAAAGAGAAGAAAACTCAGATCTGTCTCGGATTTAAGAGGAATTTTTCTCTCGCAGTCGAATGCCAGGGTGCGTAATAACCCGGAAATATCCAGGAGTGTATTTATAGGTCACGGAACCGGGGATAAAAAATACGGAGGGAAAGCCCATACTCTTGAGAGCTATCAGTATCTTTTTGTGTCAGGTCCAAAACACATGGAAAAATTTGCAGACAGCGGTCTTCATTTTCCGGAAGAAAGCCTGATAAAGATAGGCAATCTCAGATTTGATGATTACATTAACAGCAGAACCTCAAGAGCAGTTCTAATGGACAGAATAGGTATTCCCAAAAGGGATCGCGGAAGAAAGACAGTCCTGTATGCTCCTACATGGCAGGATGGGAATGGAACACTCAGCCGGTATGCAAAGCTGTTCTGCAAAGAGATTACCGCCGAGCACAATTTGATCATACGGCCGCACCATTTTGATTCTCACAAAGTGCCTGCACTCAAGCTCTGGGCAAAAATAAACGGAATAAAGAGAGTATATTTTTCCAATTCCAACAGGATTGCAAAGAGTGATACAATCCATGATTTTCTGGTTTCAGATATTCTGATAAGCGATACATCTTCTGTGCTTTACGAATATCTGATAACAGAAAAACCCATCATTGTAGCTAACACTGATTTCAGCGGTTTGCACAGCATGCCCGACAGGATGAACATAATGACAATTGCTGATTTTTTTAACGGGTCGGAGAGAATTCTGGATGTGGTGAACAGGAACCTGTCAGACGGGTCAGGCAGCTGTAAATATGCGGAAATGCTTAACAACTGTTTTTATTTTAACGACGGAAGATCTGTACAGAGAGCGAAGGATTTTGTGAACAGCATAGCCAGTGAACTTAAACAATGAAAAAAATTCTATTTGATCTGAAAAAAGAATATTACTTCAATTCTCTGTATCCTCTCTACAGGATCATGGCAGAGGATCCTGAATATGACCTGTGGATCAGGGTAGGAAAGGATCAGCATCGTTTCCTGGGTATTTTTCTTGTTTCAAACAGATCTAGAATTGAAGATGACCTCACGAGCAGAGGTTTCCAGACAACAGACAGAACAAAGGGGTTTGACGCGATCGTATGCGGAGATGCACTTAAAAATCCGGGGAAATACGGCGATGTGTCCAAGTTTCACCTTGATCATGGTGTGGGGATCAAAACACTCAGGATCAGAAACATAGCCAGGCAGAAAAGTACCCGCTATCATGTTTTTCTTGAGGGACAATACTGGTTTGATTACATAAAGAGCATTGGCCAGTCCGGGGTTGCTGATTTTCATGTTACAGGGTTACCCAAGCTTGATCCTTTCTTTCAGAAGGGACACTACGATAACCAGGCTTTCATTAACAAGCTGGGACTTGATCCAGATAAGCAGACTGTTCTGTTCGCGCCGTCATACAAACCAAGCTGCATTGATCATATTGGTGAGGGCATTCTTGAACTTCTGTCAAGATACAATCTGGTTGTAAAGCTTCATCCGTATTCATGGGGGGGGAAATATGCCCCTCATTCCCAGCACCGGCTCTACCAGGAAATGGCGAAAAAACACAGAGAGCTTTTTCTGGTACCAGCCAGTGAGTACGATGTTTACCCCTATCTCTCCATAGCCGATACACTGATAAGCGATACATCCAGTGTTGTTAACGAATTCCTGGCTCTGGGCAGGCACGGTATTATCTACCAACTTCCAGACTCGGATCTAAGACACTCTGACGGGATGCCGGTACTTTCCATTGACCCTGCTGAATGGCTGAAGGGGGCTTTCCCGCATATCTCCAGCCCCGAAGAGCTGGTTGAAGCAGTGGAACTGGCTCTTGCACCAACAGAAGCCATGAAGAAGAAACTAAGGGAATACAGAGAGTATTTCTTTACCGGTCTGGATGGTAACGCCTCCAGAAGGGTAAAAGATACCATTGATTCCATTTTGAAGACAAAGGAGTAACGGCATACATGTCAGGTAGTTACAAAATAGCATACTGGCTTCGTACCGACATTCAGCATTTTGCGCATATTCGCCCGATCTACGACAACCTCGGTGGTATTATTCTTACAAAGAATCCCGCTGTTTACAATTACCTCAAGGAAAAATTCCCATATCTTACCGGTGACCTTTTGCTGGTTAAAAATTCTACAGAAGCAAAGAAACAGATGAACAGGCTGGACATCAAGCTTGTGGTGTATACTGGATTTCAGATGATCTTCTGGGGGTATTCCGTACAGGTGTTTCATGGAGCATCAGATAAGAACTATCTGCTTGAGCACAAGCGTATTCTTCTCTATGATCTTCTGCTTCTGCCCGGGCAGAAGCATATGGACAAAATACTCGGTACATACAAACTCAAACACCCGGAGCGGTTCAAAATAGTCGGATATCCCAAATTTGATAAACTTGTAAATGGATCAATCCCGGTTTCTCCGTTGTTCAACAACGGAAAACCAGTAATTCTTTACGCACCCACATGGATAACCGAAGGATCCGGGTCCAGGCTCAAGTTTTCTTCCCACGGTGAGAGTTCACTGCCTTTATGGGGGGAAAGGATCATTCGTGCGGTTGTACCTCACTTTAATCTGATCATAAAGTATCATTCAAGAATATACGATGTTCACAGAGATGTTTATCAGGGTATTGAGCAGTGCATCAAGGAGCTTGGTGCAGAAGACACTGTAAAGGTGGTTCTGGACTCCGATATAACTCAGTACATGAACCAGGCTGATCTAATGATCTCAGATATCTCTGCTGTGTGTTACGAATGGTTTCATACCGACAGACCGATCCTGTTTGCAAACCCTGCACCGGATCACTACAAACCCTCCTCTGACGGGTTATCAAGCACCTACGCCTGGCAGGCGGGGGATGTTCTTTACAAAGAGGAAGACATCCTTCCTGCAGTCAGGAACAATCTCGCTTCGGACAAGCACAAAGCAATTCGGAACAAGCTGCTGAATCACTCATTCTACAAGCCTGACGGGAATGCCACAGCAAGGCAGCTTTCCGAAATAGTGAAACTTTATGAGCAGGTTGAGAAGTACAGCAAAGCAAGAATGGTGCTTCACAATCTTGCAGTCTTTATCAGGGACAGTATTCGTCATGCGGTTAAGAAAATGCATAAAGACTGAGTTATTTACGCCATCTGTCATGAAACCATACCCACTGCTC
>JAGLDB010000060.1 GCA_023145935.1 Candidatus Sabulitectum sp.
AGTCCGGGAGTTCCAGTTTCCGCCCCTATTTCCTCCAGAGCATCCGAACTGGGTGTTCCGGTAATTGGTGAAGTTGAACTCGCCTTCAGATATATGTCTTCCGATGTATTGGCAGTTACGGGTTCAAATGGAAAAACAACAACAGTTGAATGGCTCAGCCATGTTATCAGATCGTCCAGTTCCACAGCTGAAGCAGTTGCAGCAGGAAACATGGGTTATGCTCTGAGTGACGCCGTTCTTGATAACCCCGAGTGCCCGGTATTTGTGGTGGAACTCAGCAGCTACCAGCTGGAAACAACAAAAAGTCTGAAGGCTTCTTCCGCAGTTATTCTGAATCTTACGCCTGATCATCTTGTCAGGCATGGAACCATGGAAAACTACGGTGCTCTCAAAGCAAGGGTGTTCATGAATCAGGGCTCCAAGGATTCCGCAATCCTGAATTATGATGATCCACTTCTGAAAAAGTACCGAAACAGTTCAGGTGGATCACAGAAGTATTTCTCCATGAAAGAAGAAGTACCTTCGGGGACATGGATGGATAGCTCCGGAATGCTCTGGTACAAGGATAACTCCCGCAATGTGGCGGTTATTCATTCAAAAGAGCTTGCCTTGTCAGGAAAGCACAATGTGGCCAATGCTCTTGCTGTGATCTGCATGGCTGTTTCGTACGGAATACCAACAGACCGTCTGGTATCAGGGTTGAAAGACTTTTCCGGAGTTCCTCACCGGATTGAACCGCTGGGAACTGCCAGGGGCTTGACCTGGTTCAATGACTCCAAGTCTACTAATGTGGACTCTCTGAAGGTTGCCCTGGAGAGTTTTGATGAGAAAGTGATTCTAATTGCCGGGGGCAGGAAAAAGAACAGCGATTATTCCCTGTTGAATGATCTCCTTAGAGAAAAGGTAAAAAGCATTGTTCTTTTCGGCTCAGGAGCGATTTCTCTGGCCACTCAGTGGGAAAATACAGCAGAAATTTCCGTGGTTGACCGTCTCGAAGAGGCAGTGAAGATATCTCTGACTGTTGCAGAGAGCGGGGATTCGGTTCTCCTCTCTCCCGGATGCGCCAGTTTTGATCAGTATGCTGACTTCGAGCAGCGTGGCGATCACTTCAAAAAGCTAGTGCAGGCCCTCAAATGACACATTCTGCATCAATGGCCATGAAAATACTTATTGGATCAACAATTACCATTCTTGTCATAGGAGTTCTTGCAGTGGGAACCGCAAGTTCTTTCTACTCCCTTAAGGAGACCGGCTCCGATACAACATATCTGAAAAGACATCTGGTACGGATAGCCATTGGCATTGCAGCCTGCTTTATTCTTGCCACCCGTTCAGATGTATTCTTCAAGCGCAGCGCCTGGCCTGTTTATGTTCTTAGTGTTCTGGCAGTGGTCGCCACCTTTGTTTTAAGGGATACTCAGTTTGCTCCCAGGGTGAATGGTTCAGTCAGGTGGCTTGATCTCGGAGTGAGAATACTTCCATCTGATTTCGTAAGATTCGGTTTTGTACTGCTTTCAGGATTACTGATCTCAAAGGGTTCGGTGGACATAAGGAAGTTTAAGGGTGTTGCTATTGTTGCTTCTCTCGCACTTCTGCCCAGCATACTCACCATCCTTCAACCGGATTTATCAGGTACTGCTTTTACCCTGTTTGTAATGCTGGTTGTGCTTTTCGTGGCAGGTGCCCGCTTCTCTCACATTTTCGCAGTGGCAGGGGTTCTTCTTCTGCTTGGTGCCTCTGCAGTTCTGATCAGAAGCGACTATCAGCTTGACAGAATAAGAGCATCTTTCCAGGAAAACACAATGGAGCAGGACGACAACTACCAGACACTTCAGGCCAGGATCACCCTTGGAAGCGGTGGTTTCGCAGGCAGAGGTCTTGGGCAGAGTCGCCAGAAGAGAGGTTTCCTTCCAGAGGCACACACAGATTTCATACTTGCTGTTATTGGAGAGGAATCGGGTTTTCTTGGAACATCTGCGTTACTGATTCTTTTCTTCATGCTTTTTTTCTCTTCACTGTGGATCGCCCGAGGTGCCAGCAGCACATTTGATGCTGTGACCGGTGGCGGTGCAACAGCAGTTCTTTTAACAGGTGTAATAATTCACACAATGGTGAACAGTGGAGTGATACCCGTTACTGGAATGCCTCTTCCTCTTGTTTCATGGGGCGGAACATCAATGGTAGTAAATCTCATCTGCATTGGAACTGTGATCGGTATTTCCAGGAGGTCCGCAGCATGAGAAAGAAGCATCTTCTTATAGCAGGGGGAGGTACCGGTGGTCATATAGCACCTGCTATAGCCATAGGAAGCGCCGCATCAGAACATTTCAGAGTTTCCTATGCCTGTACACCGAGACCGGTTGATACCATGATGTACGCAGCGGTTGCTGAGCCAGTTCATGTGATGAATCCACCCAGGATAGACAAAGGCATGAGGCTGCTTCTGCCTTTCACTGCCACAATTTCCTTTCTTAAAGCAAGAGCACTGATAAAATCAATAGGAGCCGATGTAGTACTTGGAACCGGCGGTTACTCATCCTTCTTTGCCATTGTTGCAGCCAGGTCTCTTGGAATACCTGCAGCTGTATTTGACAGCAATGCCATTTCCGGCAGAAGCAACAGAATAGCGTCAAGATTCTGTCGTATTGCCTTTACAGGTTTAAAAAGCGGCGAAACAGGGCTGAATTGCCGAACTGTTCAAACTGGAACTCCAGTTTCCGGAAAAATGAACAAAACAGCAACAGTACTGGCAAGAAAAAGACTTGGTATTCCTGAGGATTTTCCTG
Organism: Candidatus Sabulitectum sp.; assembly: GCA_023145935.1. The sequence continues at coordinate 2,787 of JAGLDB010000060.1, forward strand.
TTATTCTTTTTCTTGGAGGCAGTCAGGGAGCAAAAGCAATAAATGATCTGGCTCTGGCTGTGGGGGAAGATGTTTCAGTGCTTCTTCAATGCGGTAACAGTGATTATAAGAGGGTTCTTAAGCAGTCAAAGACCATGGATAATTTCACAGTCAAACCATTTCTCACTGACCTTTCTTTGTGGTATTCAGCAGCTGCGCTTGCTGTGGCCAGAGCAGGGGGGCAGACCATAGCAGAGCTTGCAGCATTCGGACTTCCTGCAGTTCTTGTTCCCTACCCGTATGCAGCTGAAGATCATCAGATGGCAAATGCTGCTGTCATCCTGAATGCAGGTGGTGCATTGCTTAGAACGCAAACGGAAACAGAGCATTCTGATTTCACCGGATTTCTTCTTAAGCTTGGCGGCGACAGGAAGAAGCTCGCAGAGATGTCTGCTGCTATGCAGTCTATTTTTCCTGATGATCCAGCGGAAAAAATTGTTTTGCTTCTCCGGGAGCTGGTGCAATGAATATTCACATAATGGGTATTTGCGGTTCAGGTATGAGTGCTCTTGCAGGTTGGTACAGTGCGCTTGGTAATAAGGTCACTGGCTGTGACGGTGCTCCTTCATCTCAGAAGATAATTTCTCTTGGAAAGCTCGGTATTGCCGTTGAAACAGGTCACTCAATAAATCATCTGGCGGGGATCGATCGACTGATTTTTTCTGCAGCTATACCAAAGGACAACATGGAGCTTGCAGCAGGCATAGTTTCAGGTATACCAGTACTTCGAAGAAGCGAAGCTCTTGCGGAGCTCTGCTCTTCTCACAGAGTTGTAGCTGTGGCAGGTGCACACGGTAAAACAACGACAACATCCATGGCGGGATGGATAGCCCAGGAAACGGGATTGGAACCAACTGTTTTTCTGGGAGGCAATATGAACTGCTGGAATGGAAACTTTAGACCCGGCGGTAACCTGGCCATTGTTGAGTCCGATGAATTTGACAGAACATTCCTCAGGCTTACTCCCTCACATGCGGTTGTGACCAGCTTCGCTCTTGAACACCTGGAGTGTTATGGCACACCGGAAGGTCTTGAATGGGCGTTTCAGGCATTTCTTGAATCCGTACTTCCCGGAGGTACTGTACTTGTGCCAATTGAGAAACCCGGGCTTGGTTACTGGGCTGAAAGGATTGGGCGGAAAATACTTACCCATGGCCCGGGTGGGGATATAGATGCAAAAACAGGGGAGTACAAAGGCTGGGGTGAGAAATACAGATTATTCGGTTGCAATGGTTTCCTTCCAGCACCCGGCATGCATAATGTAAGAAATGCGCAGGTAGCCATCGCTCTTTCCATGGCTCTGGGTATAGAGGCATCTGCGGCTATTGAGGCTCTTGCCAGCTGGCCTGGTGTTTCAAGAAGGCTCGAGAAGATAGGAGACTACAGAGGTACCGTAATAGTCAGTGACTATGCCCATCATCCGGATGAGATCGCAGCTGCACTGAGTTCTGTAAGAAAGCTAACCAGGCAGCAGGTAACGGTTGTATTTCAGCCTCATCTGCCATCCCGCACATCTCTGCTATACAGAGAAATGGGAAGTGCTCTGAGGATTGCCGACCGATCTTACGTCCTTCCAATATTCCAGTCCCGTGAGGAATCCATACCTGGAGTGAGCAGTGAACTGGTCTGCGAAGCCGCAAAGCGCAGCGGAGCATTGTCGGAGCTTATCTCTATGGATCAGATAGAGGGTATTGTGAAGGCTTCCACTGGCGGAGTTCTGATATTTATGGGAGCCGGTTCGATTGACGCACAGATCAGAAACGTTCTTGCGGAGGTGGGGCAGTGAAAAAGAAGGGACTGCGTATAACAATCCTGCTGCTGGTATTCACCGTGTTTCTTCTTCTGGGGGTCAGGTGGGCGGAAAGAGACAACCGGCTGAATCTCACCGTGGTGCGAATCGATAATTCGAGCCTTGTGGACTCTTCTTCCATTGCTGAAATATTACGACCATACCTTGGCAGGTCTCTGCTGAAAATTAACACGGATTCTCTTGAGGCAGTTCTTCAGACACTTGGGGGAGTTGACTCGGTATCGGTAAGAATTGAATATCCGGAAACTATAATTGTCCTGTTCTCAACCAGGGCTCCAGCTGTTCTTCTGGCATACAGCAGTGGAACAGTTCCTGTTACCAGTTCAGGCCATGTGCTTCCTGACAGTTGGGGAAATGATCAATTGCCTGTGATCCGCATAACTGGAACCCCGGATGAAAGAGTCATAAGATCAGCTCTTGATCTGTTTATCAAGTATGAGTTCGGTAACCTTATCTCTATGAGTGTCAGCAATAATGCAATTGTTCTTGATGAGAATGGAACCAGGATAATCCTTGATCCGGACCAGGCAACAGAGAACTGGCTGAGCTGGCAGAGTATCAGAGAAATAATAGGCCACAGGATAGATGAAGTTGATCTCAGATACGGTGGTCAGGCCGTGCTGCGATCTGCGGAGGAAACATAATGGAAAAGAACATAATAGCAGGGATTGATATAGGGTGTTCCGGTGTCAGGTGTGTAATTGCCATTGAAGACGAGAACTCGGTACTGGAAATTGCAGGTGTTGGTATCTGTCCATGCAGTGGCCATATCCGCCAGGGGGTTCTGGTAAATGCATCAATAGCAGGTGCGGCAATTCAGCGGGCTGTTGAAGAAGCAGAACAGACATGTGGCCTTGAGATCGAGTCTGTATTCATAAACATTACTGGTCTTCATGTGAGAGGAATGCTTGCCGCAGCCACTCTGCAGATAGGTGAGGGGAAATCTGATTACCCCGAAGAAATTTCGGAAGACGACATAAAGAGTGTGGAAGAAAGCGCAGGTAATATTACCCTTCCTTCCGGCTGTGAGGTTCTGGAGAGAACAGTGAGGGATTATTCATTCGGTGGCTTTTCTCAGTTGCCCGATCCTCCTGTTGGTCTTAAATCTGGTTCCGTACAGGCACGAGTTTATACAATTTACGCTGATCGCATCGCTGCTGAGAACCTGAGATCTGTTGTTCAGAATGCAGGGATCACAGTGGAAGCCGTGATTCCGTCAGCTGTTGCCAGTGCTGCTGCAGTGCTGAACAAGGATGAAAAGCAGGTAGGTACGGTAGTTGTGGATATAGGCTCTGCAAATACTGATCTTGTTATTTACTACGGTGGCTCACCGATCCACCTTTCATCTTTCTCGATGGGTGGCAACAAAATTACATCGGACATACAGAGCATGGGGATCTCATGGAATGATGCGGAAAAATTGAAAATAGAAAAGGTGGCTGCTGCAAACCAGTTTGCAGAGAAAAGCACACTCTCTGTGAGGAAAGTCGGAGGACGCGGTACTGTTTCTGTGGCTCTACCGGTACTTACACAGATCGCTGCACAGAGGATTGAAGAGATTTTTAATTTTGCTGCGGAAGAGATTGCTGCATCAGGAATCGGGGTTGCCAATCTCACCGGGGGAATTGTGTTAACCGGCGGTGCCGCAAGAATGGCGGGGATTATTGAAGCTGCCTCAAGCATTACTGGTCACCAGGTTGAGCCGGGGATCCCAAGAGCGGTGAAGTCTGCCAGCAAACTGGCAAATACTCCGGAAATGGCAACTGCAATCGGCCTGGTCAAACACGGATTGGAGCTCAGGCGAATTGATACCGGAGTGAAAGAGCATGTCGGATATAAAGATTTTGCAAAAAGAGTAAGTAATTTTTTCAATAAACTGAAGTAAGGAGAGGATATGGCTGCTGTATTCGATATTAGAGAAGTAGGAGAGGATCTTACAGGAAGCATACGGATTCTCGTGGTAGGTGTTGGAGGATGTGGTTGCAATGCCATAACCAGAATGATTCGGGATGGCATCACAGGTGTAGAGTATATTGCGGTAAACACTGATCAGCAGGATTTCAAAGGATGTCTTGCGACTGAACAGCTGCTTATTGGAGGCCGTGTAACCAGAAACAGAGGCACAGGTGGCAATCAGGAACTGGGAGAACAGGCTGCAGAAGAGAGTGTAAATGCAATCGAGGATTTCATGCGAGGCGCTGATATTATCTTTATCACAGCCGGCATGGGGGGTGGAACAGGTACCGGAGCAGCTCCAGTAATTGCCCGTATTGCAAAGGATAACGGAATAATAACTGTGGGTGTGGTGACACTGCCGTTCAACTATGAGGGTGCCATCAGGGCCAAGCGGGCTGAAGACGGTATTCTCAGGCTTAAGAGAGAACTTGATACCCTTATTGTGATACCGAACGACAGGCTCGACAGTGTTGTTGATGAGAATGCCACATTCGATGAGGCCATGGGAGTGGCGAATGGTGTTCTTTCCAATGCAGTGGAGGGTATCAGCAGCATTATTTCCTGTCCAGGAGAGATCAATCTGGATTTCGAAGACATAAGAAGAGTAATTGCCAGTGGTGGTGGAGCAATGATGGGAACCGGTGTGGCCACTGGGCCGGACAGGGCAGAGGAGGCAGCCAGGCAGGCTATCTCCAATCAACTTCTGGACAATGTATCCATAGAAGGCGCAAGAGAAGTTCTTGTGAATATTCACTCTTCCCAGAAACTCAAGTACTCTGAATTCAGTAAGGCACAGAAGATAATCTCTGATGTGGTTGGTGATATGGTAGAGATCCGTATTGGAAGAAGCGTTGATGAAAAGATGGGGGATGAGGTTAAGGTCACAGTTATAGCAACAGGTTTCGGCCAGGGTGATGATGCTCAGCCGGAGGAATTGCCTATGCAGCGAGGCCATACACCATTCCCTTTCAGTTCCGAGAGGCGCGGTACGGAAAATCTCTCCAAATCATATGCAACAGCAAGCCCCGGTAACATGAATACCAGTGAAGTTGAGATCCCGACATTCTTGCAGAGGGATATTGATTAGGTAATGTGAGGAGTAAAACGTTTATATTTGTTGGCATGATTTTTGTTTTGTATATTCCTGCTCAATATTTTATAGGGGAGCAAGGATTGTATGAGTCGTAAATCTGCCGGTAACAAGTATGATGAGAGAAGATGTCAGCTTCTGGCTGCGGAGAGAAGGCTTTCCTCCGGTAATTCTATCGGTGTTTTTGAGACTCTCGTAGCTTTTCCCCGGGAATATGCCGAGGCTATGGGGCATCTTGCATTTCACCGGTTGTACAAGCAGTTGTCCACATGGCCTGACACGATTTGTGCCAGAGCTTTTCTTCCAGCAAAGGATGAGTACAACTGGAGGAAGAGACAGCGAAAACCTGTTGAGACTCTGGACACCGGTAAATCCATAAAAGATTCAGATCTTCTCATTTTCCTCATGCCTTCTGAAACCGACTGGTTTCCTGCTTTGCAGATGATGGAACTGTCTGAAATCGCTTTCCGGAATGATAAACGAGAGCACAAGTGGCCTATTCTTATAGCGACCGGTTTAAGCGTTACCGCAAATCCAATTCCACTGAGCAGTTTCTTTGATGCATTTATTATTGGTGAAACAGAACCTACTCTCGGGCCGGTTCTTGACATAATCAAAAGTCTTGGCTCACGAAGAAGGCCCAAATCAGAGATCCTTGCCGGCCTCGCAAAACTGCCTGGTCTCTATGTTCCCACTATACATGGCGCAAACCCGAAATACTCCATTATGCGACAGTGGGCCAGTTCTGAGAGTATCGGAGCTCTAACAAATACAATATCCGCCCGGACCATTCTGCCAGATACCTATATTCTTGAGATTGCACGCGGTTGTCCTTTCAACTGTCGATTCTGCATGGCGGGTTATCTTCTTCTTCCGTACAGAGAGCAGCGTGCAGAAGATCTGGAAACAAAAATGTCTAAGCTGTCAGAGGGCACCAGTCTGGTCTACGCTGCATGCTCACCTGCCGATCACGATGAACTGACTGAACTTATGTGTATTGCAGAAAAGAATAAGCTTAATGCCAGAATCAGTTCTAATATGAAAGAGTCACCAGAGCTTTCCCAGGAGCTTACCACCATTCTTAATGCCGAGACTCTTGTTCTGGTGCCGGAAACAGGCAGTGAGAGCTTGCGGAAGGTAATTGGAAAATTCAGGACCAATGAATCATATTTTAAAATTGTTCGTGAGATCTCTCCTGTTATGGAAAGTATTCAAGTTTGTGTTCAACTGGGAGTGCCTTTCGAAAGAGAGAGCGACAGGGTTGCAATTGTTGATTTTGTTAAAACCGTTATCAGCCTGACAGAGCTCCCTGTATCAGTTCGTATCGATCAGTTCATTCCCAGGCCATGGACCGCTTTTCAGTGGACTGCCATGGCAAATCTAAGAGATGTGCGGGAGCACCTGGTAGAATTGAGGGAGAATCTTGCACAGCTGGGCGTAGAGAAGATTACCGGTTTCGATCCCAGGGCAACACATATTCATGCATTGCTGATACGTGGCACCAGAGCTGTAGGCAGGGCATTGGAGATCAAGCTGGAAGGTGTTGGATGGAATACCGCATTTGATCGAGCAGGGCTTGATATGAATTGTGTCTTTAAGGAAAAGAGTCAGAGCGACAAGCTTCCATGGGAGTTTCTCAACATGGGCTTTGGTTATACCAGACTGGCCCGTGAATATCAGATGGCTCTTGCTGCTGAAGAGGAACGCTCTTCAGAGGAAGAATCGGATCAGGAAGTATTAAGAAGTATTAAGAAGAAATGAAATAAGAAGCAATGGAATAGAAAAAGGGGAAGCATTGCTTCCCCTTTTGTCATAACAAAATAATCTAACCTTTTATTACACGACCGCTTTTGATACAGGTTGTGCAGGCCTTGATCTTTTTGCGTCTTCCGTCAATTATGGCGTGGACGCTCTGCAGATTCGGCTTGAACACATGTTTTGTACGCTTTACAGAGTGACTGACTCTGTTGCCAACGGATGGCTTCTTACCGCATATATCGCACTTCCAGGACATTATTGTCTCCCTTGCTGTTTCCATTATGAGTGCAACATATAGCACATTCTCAGCATAAAATCAAGCGGGAACCACACACGAGGACTTTTTGTATATATTGCAAAGTAAAAATTCGTGGGGGCGACTGGTCTCGACGGGTGCGGATGTGATTCCGTAGGAGCATGCCGAGGTTCCATCGGCCTCGTAAAAAAGGTGGAAAAAGAAATAATTGCCGCATAATTAGCGACAGCTGCCCG
>JAGLDB010000061.1 GCA_023145935.1 Candidatus Sabulitectum sp.
ACTATCCCATTCTATACCCACGGCATTACCATGGCACCAATGGCAGGTGTAACCGATTCCGCATTCAGAAGAATATGTATCAAACTCGGTGCAACCTGCCTTGTGACTGAAATGATCACTGCTGCAGGTTTGTCCAGGAAAAGTGTAAAAACAAAAAAGATGCTCAGATATCATCCAGACGAGCAACCAATAGGTGTACAGCTTTTTGGAGCAAAACCCGATGATTTTGCCAGAGCATCAGATCTTGTATCCACCCTTGGTTTCAAATTCATAGATATCAACGCAGGGTGCCCTGTGAAAAGGGTTCTCCGGAGCGGAAGCGGCAGTTCTCTTCTTGGTGACATCTCGAGACTGCTTGAAATAGTAAGGGTAACGAAAGAGAACACAAACCTTCCAGTTACTGTAAAGATCAGACTGGGACTTACCCGCGAGAACCCGGTTCCAGACAATATCGGAGAACTGGTTGCTGATGCAGGCGCCTGTGCTCTCGCCGTTCATGGCCGTTTTAGACCTGACTTCTTCTCCGGCGAAGTAAACAAAGACGGCATCAGACGCATAGCCGCTCTCTCTCCTGTCCCTGTGATCGCCAACGGAGATTCCACATCAGTTAAGGCTGCACTAAGTCTCAGAGACGAGACAAATTCAACAGGATTACTGATCGGCCGGGGAGCCTGGGGGAACCCGTGGATATTCAGAGGCATAGCTGGTGGCAACCCGCACCCGAAGCCAGGGGAACTTCACAGTGTGATCATGGAACAGCTTCAAATGATGATGGAGTACATTCCATCACCACAGGTCTTTCATATTTTTCGCGGTCATCTTGTTCAGTACTTCAGAGGGTTCTACGGAGCTGCTGACATGCGTAGAAGAGCCGTTGGAACCGAATCTTTGAAAGAGGTGGACATTGTTGCCCGGGAAGCAGATATTGCAATGCAAACAAAAATGGAGGATAATTGCGAAGAATAGCATTCACTTCAGCGCTGCTTGCAACACTTCTACTGGGTTGTACCAACACAAGAGTTGTTCAATCGCGATACATAATTCAGACTGAAGCTGCAGCCACCAACTGCAGCTACACCTGGCAGCCTGGAGACTACTGGGAATTTCTTGCCTGGGCACTGCTTGATGATGTATCAAGTGCATCAGTTCTCGCAATAACTGCCGGTTATACGCCGGAAACACTGCCTTCACCTGGTATAGAGATATCTATCCCTATACCCAGCGAGTACGAGGAAGCGGCTGCGGATCGGATGGAAGCCGCAAGACTGGTTGGAAGAGCTACAGACATAAGAAAATCAGATCGCAGCAGATGTATGGAGTATCTCCGAGATGCCAGAAACATCGATCCATACTGGTCTGTACCGGTTACCAACATCACAGTTCTGCTTCTTGAAGAAGACAGAACGGATCAGGCGCTGGAGCTTCTGGAACCTATGTGTTACAAAAACACTCCTGCTCTTATCCTTGCAGGAATTGCCTGGCGTCAGGGGGATACTGATGGAGCTCTCAGGCACCTTTCTGAAGCATTGATCACAACAGCACCAAAGCCTGAAGTTCTTGCAGCGGCCGGCATTGTCTGGTCTGTTACCGGCAACAGAGAAATGGCTGGTAATGTAATCAGAAGACTTCTTGAGGATCCGGAAGCATCCTCTGAACTAAGAGTTCTTGCACTGCGCTACGCTCTTATGCTGGGGGAATAGGAACAATCAATTCCTAATTCCTGAAAACATCTGCACGCAGTATGCCAAACTTATCAATACAAACTCGTTCAGTAAGCAGAATGGTAAGCACAACACTGGTTACAGTACTTACTACAATTGCTATCATGATCAGTATCTGATATTTAATTGCCACCTCAGGGCTTGCACCGCCCAGTATCACACCTGTCATCATGCCGGGAAGAGTTACTATTCCCATGGTTGCCATGGATGCAAGAGTAGGCCGCAGAGCAAGCTGAACGCTTTCCTGAAGATATGGAAGCAGAGCTTCCCGGCGGGATGCTCCAAGTGACAGCACATATAGATAGTGGTTTGAGTCGGTTTGCAGCTTACTGTAAAAAGTGCTGATACCGACTATGTTCCCTCTAAGTGAATTTCCAAGCAGCATCCCTCCAAGCACAATGAGATATCTGGCGTCAAAAATATTATCCAGAGGAATCACGAAAGTATTGAGATAGAACACAACCGAGAGAGTGGCAAGAGAGAAAGAGAGAAATACAGGCAGAAATATTCTGCTGATCTTAACAGATGAACTTTTTACCGAGGCAAAAACAGCTACCACTATCATTACTGTGAGCCAGCTGATATTGACGAATGGATTGTTCCAGACAAACAGGTATTTCAGAAAGACACCTATCAAAGCAAGCTGAACAGACATTCGGACAATTGAAACGAAAAGTGGTTTAACCAGTTTGAGGCGAAATCTGATACTGATAGCAACAGGAATAACCAGCAGAATAAATGCAACTGCAAGAGAGAGTATGGGAATATCTAATGTCTCCATTTTTTCTCCTCAAAATCGAAAACCCGCACTACAGAATTATCAAGCCATACAGGGTCGTGAGAAACGATAATGCATGTACTGTCTTCCCTGCCAAGAAAATAGTCTGCCACTTTCTTCTTCAGGTGTTTATCCAGTGAAGATGTAACCTCGTCAAGAAAGAACACATCACGATTCAACAGTATTGCAGTGACAATCGCCATCCGTTGCCGTTCGCCCCCGGACAGTTCCTTTACATTTTTTTGAAGCAGGTCAATGTCCAGATGAAAAAACTCCATCAGTTCGTTCACCTTCAAAACAGAATGTGCATTTGCCTTTAGACCTGATAGGAAATCAAGCAACCCTTGAACAATTCCAGCTCCAAGACTCACATCCTGATCTATGTAGGCAATTTTCTTTCGAACAGACCATACGGTTTTTTCGTCAACTGGAACACCATCAAAGAGAACCTCTCCCCTGTCAGGTCTGGTAAATCCGAGTACCAGAGAAAGCAATGAGCTCTTTCCAGAACCGGATTTTCCCGAAATGACAACCTTATCACCCTTATTGATCTTCAGAGAAAGGTTCTGGATCACTCTTTTACCGTCAAATGCCAGATGTATATTTTTGAACTCAATCAATTTGTTCGACGCTTTCATCATTTGTTCCCGACTGAATCATGCCTCTTTAGTTTTTAACGATTTTTCAAAATCGCTTTGAATAAACTCTGCAACGCTGTCTTCATTGTTGCTGCCGATAACCATTGTAGCACACTGCTTCAGTTCATCAATCGCATTTGAGACCGCGATAGATCTGTCTGCCATTTTGAACATACCTGTATCGTTTGCGTTATCACCGAAGACCACCACCTCACTGCCATAGAGACCAGTGATCTGTTGCAGCTCTTTTATGGCATTGTCCTTTGTAGCCTTCTTGTCATGAGCTGTAAGCCAGAAGAAACCGGGGGAATAGTGGTCTTCAAGACAATGGATCTCAAGAGATCTTTTGTACCGTTCTCTTAATTCACATTCCAGGTCTGTAAGCACTTCCAGTTTACCAATCACATTAAGACAGATCACCTGATCTCTGAATGAACTACTGATCCTCTCTACGAATCGAAGTCTTTTATCATTGTGAATCTTGCGATCGTTCAGGTACCATTTGACGCCCTCATTTGAAATCCTGCTGTAATAAAGACGATCCTCAACACCGGTGTATGTGGAAACAAAAGGAGAGCATCCATGTTCTTCTATCACACTGCAGATATCTTCCACCAGTGGTAGATCAATGCTGTTGACAAACAGATGCTGCCCCGATTGAAGGTCTGAAATAATCGCACCGTTGAATTCAATAACAGGCAATTCAAGCTTTAGCCCCTTGAATATGTGCTGTATAGAAGCTACGCTTCTTGCGCTTGCTGTGGTAAACAGAATCCCCTTCTCCAGCAAGTCCTGCAGAATACTGAAGGAAGCCGGAGAAAGGGTACCTTCATTCGTAAGAAGCGTTCCATCCAGGTCAGTGATGTACAGCGGATTCATTCCGTGAAAAAACTATCCACTGTAACCAAAGAAGACGTCCAGAATTTCCATTGACCGTACTTTTCTTCTTCAACATACAGAATGAAACTACCATTCTTCGGAGTCACCCAGTTCTGTATCTGAGATTTCGGCAGATCCGTAAACTTGCCAACCTCCGCCTTAAGTCCCTTCTCTTCCATGTGTTTCACAGCAGAATTCAGCGACTCAAGATCGTCCATTTGAAGCACCGCAATAAGTACCGGGTTATCGTTCATTTCAGATCTTTCTGCTATTCGTGTGAAATGGCTGCAACAGGGCATCCCTCTTCTGCCTGAAGAGCACATGCCTCGAATTCAGATGGAACCGGATTGCTTTTAACCTGTGATTTGTCATCCACAAGTCCGAAAACATCAGGGCAGGTACCTTCACAGGCTCCACAGCCCACACACATATCCTGGTCTACATTGAATTTCATGATCCTCCTAGTAATTGATACCGGCTGGTTTTACATTCTCCGGGTCAAAAGCATGGCATGGCACAACTCCATACACCATATCACATTTCGGGCATTTGTCTTCAAAAGTGATCATCTCGAATGTCTCACTGCACTGAACACATTTGATGTCCAGAGGCATTGGCATTGGTTGTGTTGCAAATCCCATCTGCCTTACCTTGTCAACCACCTGTCTGTCACTTTCAAAACTTCCTGCACATCCATCATGCATGATTCTCTCCTTATTGTTATAAAGTGTTTTCTATTTTTGTAATGATATCGCCCTGTCGCAATTTGGTTCTGTAAGCAAGAAAGATTCTGTCCATATCCTCAAGAGTTGAAAGAATTTTTCTCTCTTCGTCGGTAGTCTCAATCACCTTATGAATACCACCATTTTTGATAACAATTCTTCTGTCCCCCATCAATGCAAGAACCGGATCATGTGTTGCCATGAGAACGATCTTGTCTTCTGAAATAAGAAGACCAAGTGCTTTCTTTCTGTCAATACCTGCATTCTCGATTTCATCAATTAGAATAATGGGAGACTTACTGAGAATCGCCGTGTCCGCAATCATTAATGCACGGCTCTGTCCCCCGCTCAAGCTGGTTATTGGCGTTTCAGGAGTGAATGGTTCACCGGCCAGACTGTTTGCTTTGTTTATTATTCTCTCGATAACCTGATCTCTATTCTCAACCATCCGGCTCTCTGCGTGCAGTTCAACAAATTCGTAAACAGAAAGATCCATCACAAAATTCATGTTCTGGCTCAGTTGGGCTACAAGTTTGTCTGCTGACGAAAAACGCCATTTCTTGTCAGGAACCTGGTCGTTTACAAGTACGGCACGACCGGTGGGAGTGTCGCCCTGGGCAACCCATTCGATATCTCCCAGCAATCTGCTCTTGCCGGAGCCGGTTGGCCCCACAATACAGATGATCTCTCCCTGCCTGATAACAAGATCATCAAATTTCTCAGGGTTTCCTGATTTATCGTGCCCGGGAAGTATGGTTACTGTTTTTACTACATCATCTTCTTTGCCCAGGAAAGCTATCATCTGTTTGATGAATTCACCGATCTGAAACATCAGGTTATCAACATCAATAGCCTTGTCCTCTATCTCGTCTTCATCAAATCCTGCAAAGTATTCAGCAAGAGTGAGTTCTTCTTTCTCTGTGATATCAAGTCCGTTATCGTTAAAGAACGAGGCAAGAAAAGGGAACTCTGAAATTAGTTCCGATATCTTCCTGTTGTTTATGGCGGCCATTAGTCTTCAACTTTCATCTTGCGCACATTACCCATCTGATAACTCTCACCGATCCTTGTTTCACCAAGGCAGTATGAACAGAGAGCGGCGGGCATGGGAAAACGCAGCTCCATACCCTTCAGAGAGTCTATGTTCAATGCTTCATCGTACAGAAGAGTGCTCAATTCAAAACTTCCCTGCCCTGTCAGCCCGTTGATATGCATTATTATTGCGGAAGGGTTAACTGTGTTTACCCGTGACGCAAACACCTCGCGCTCTGCCTGAGAAACAATATCACCTTTGGTTATAACGACGATATCAGCTGTTTTCAGCATAGGACCGATCTTTTTCGGGGTGTTGATACCGCTGAGGTTATCAATCACACACACAGCCTTTATTCCCTTGATGTAAGGTGAGCATCTGTTGCACAGCCCGGCGGATTCACTTATCAGTATATCAAACTTATTTTTTAGAGCCCAGTTGGTTATCTCCTCCACATTGCTTACAAAGTAGTGATCCGGACAGAGTGCACCGGAAAGACCTTTCTTAACTGGAATTCCGGCCTTTTTGTAAAGCACATCATCATCGGTGTAAAGGCAGTCAAACTTTGCTACTGCTACTTTCAACCCCTGCTTTTTCAGGGAGTCAATTGTCTTCAGAATAACAGATGTTTTGCCGGAAGACGGCGGGCCTGATACCGTTACCAGATTCATAATTTATCCAATCGCTTTATTGAACAGTGCTTCACATTTCAGAATCAAAGCACTTATGTCATTGCTGTAGATGTAATCCCAGCCAAGCCACATGAACTTATTCTCAGGTGAAATCCTGTTATCAAGGTCTGGATGAACACTTGGGAACAAACCACCGTGAGACAGTATTTTTCCAACTTCTACAGACGCAAAAAAATCTATAACAGGTTGAAGTTCTTCTATTTTCTCTTTCTTTGCAAGCATGAATATAGGGCTGATGATGGCACCATCCTCAGGCCAGACAGCGATCATGGGACCACCCTCTTTTACCACCTTTGTAAAAAAGTATGGCATTATTGTAACGATTGGTCTCTGGGTTTTCATCCGGTTACTCTTCACCATCTGAGAAGGATGCATGGACTGCAGCAGGCTGCGACCAAGTTTTGTTACACCCTCTTCCCCGTAGTGCTTGTGGATATTGAGCAGTATACCGTTGAACAGATCAAAATCACCCACAGGCAGTGAAACCCTTTTCTCGAACTCAGGTTTCATTATGTCTTTCCATGTTCTGGGCACTTCTCTACCGTCAAGTTCATCCCTGTTGATAAGGAACACAGCAGGAACAACACCGATCAACGCATAATGCCCCCTGGGGTCCTTCAGATTCAAGCCGTCGAAGAGAGAATTGAACCTGTCCAGTGTTGTTGTATCCGCAAAAACTCCCTGTCTCTTGAACTTACCGATCATTTCATCGTCAAAGAACATATCGAACCCCGCTGATATGAACAGGTCCGGCAGATCACTGGAGTCAGTCACGCCCTTGATGTTGTTCTCTACCCAGTCCAGCCCCATGGATGCAGCCTTAAGCTCATGGTTGATAGGCACATCAACGTGCTTTGCAAACTCATTGAACTGCTCAAGCAGAGGAATTCTTACAGGACAGGGAAGCAATCCAACAACATTCAGGGCGTCGCTATTCCTGGATTTAGTTGATGTGGCAAGTGTGACATCTATAGCTGCGTCATCACGCTCAATGGCTTCCACCAGCAGTTTGCTGAAAGTATCCATATCAATCTGCTTCAGCATGAGTGCTGTCTCCAGGGTGATAGATCCTGCAAACTTTTTCCGCTGTTTTTCGTGTTCCATCTGTGGAAATCCATTGGACGCAAATACAGGTACAGTCTCAGGATATTGTTCTGTTATGTCCCACAGTGTTGTATTTTTATCGAAATATTTCATTTGTCATTCCTTTGCATCAAGTACACCCGGCGAATTGTCGAGTACATTAGTATGATATTACAATCTGCCTCATTTGTGCAAACTTTAACAATCTATTTTTTCCTTGCAACCAGAAAATATCCAAATGGAAATTTTCTGGCTGTAGACCTTGATACTTTCCTGCCAAAACCTGTGTGAACGAAGAGCATAGTAAACCACTGAGATATGCTTGCCAGGGGTCTTCCGATAATGCTCAGTCCAAGGATATTCTTCGCATAAATATCTGTGATGATCTCTGGTACCCCACCTATGGGAGACAGATCAATTACCTCAAGACCGGCAATCTCCGCAAGACGCTTGAGTGCAAACTCTGTGTACCTGTGAAAATCATGAGGTTCCTCATGTATCCAGTAATAGAACGGAACATTAAGAAGAAGAACTCCACCGGAGACCAGGACTCTGGCGATCTCCTTCATCAATAACTCAGGTTCAGGGATGTGCTCAAGAACGTCTGATAGAATAACAGTGTCGTATTCACTGTTCTTAAACGGGAGGTCCTCTGTTAGATCACATTCATAATCAAGATGCGGGTTCCTGTGAAGAGAGTTTCCCCAGTCTACACAAGTGTTATCAGTGACATAATCCTTGTAGGCACTGTACAGTGGGACTTTCCCGCAACCGAGATCAAGCAGTCGACCTTTTGCGTGTTTTTTTAGATTAGCATCATAAAATTCCGCTATCAGATCAGTTATCAACCTTGAACCTGTAGCTACCTCTTTCACATCCCGTGAGCCCTGCAGTCTGCCTCTCCTGTATATGTATTTGCTGGAAGTCCACTTATCAATTGATTTCATACTGCCCTTCCGACCCATTCTCTGGTACGATCTTTAACAGGATCAAACCTCTTTATCAATGACAGATCGCACAATCTTTGCAAGATCTGTCAGAGTGAAAGGTTTGGATATGAACGGTATACTTGTACCTGAATCCTTTATTCGTTTGATCACATCATCAGAATAACCTGACATGTAAATGATCTTCAAGCCTGGAACCAGTGCAAGAGCTTCCCTGCAGAGTTCTTCAAGACTTATGCCGGGCATAATAACATCAGTGAGCATAAGATCAATAGAATCTCCGCTTTTTCTTATAATGGCTAAAGCATCTGATCCGCAAGAAGCCTCAACGACTTTGTACCCAAATCGCTTAAGGGCAATAACTGAAACTTCTCTTACTTCTTCACTATCTTCAACAATAAGAATTGTCTCATTGCCCGAAAAGCCAAAATATTCTACAGGGTTCTGTGGTGGAACACTCTTTTCGTCACTGATCGGAAGAAGGATACGGAAAGTTGATCCAACCCCCTCTTCGCTATGTACATCAATGATTCCGCCATGCTGCCGCACAATTCCATAAACTGTTGCCAGACCAAGACCGGTTCCTCTGTCTCCCTTTGAAGAAAAGAATGGTTCGAAGATCTTGCTTAGAGTCTCATCGTCCATTCCTGTACCATCATCCGAGAAGACAAGAACAGCGCATGCGCCATGTGGAGCGGACTCATCCGGATCTTCAGGAAACACAGAAAGATCTGTGCTGATTATCATTTTACCGCCTTCAGGCATGGCATCCTGAGCGTTCACTGCCAGATTCATAAGAACCTGTTCAATTTTGGTTGAATCTCCCTCCACCGGAAGAGGAAACTCATGAAAAGAAAATGAAATACTTATGTTTTCACGAATGGTTCTTTCTATAAGATTCCTGTAGCTGTCTACAGCTTTGTTAAGATCAATAACTCTAAGCTCAAGAAATTGTTTTCGTCCAAATGCAAGAAGTTGATTCACAAGCAGCTGAGAGCTCTTTCCAGCTCGAAGAATTTCCTTGAACGGCCGGGGGTCCATCTCTGAACTGCAATCTGCTAGCAGTATTTCAGCATAACCAATTATGGGGGTCAACAGGTTATTCAGATCATGAGCTACTCCACCTGCAAGCTTGCCGATTGACTCCAGCCTCTGAGTCTTACTAATCTGGTTCTGAAGTCTCTCCTTCTCTGTTTCAGCAAATTTTCGAAGAGTGATATCAACATGAGTTCCAGCCATTCTTAAAGGTTTGCCGCTTGCATCTCTTTTAAGAACCATCCCTCTATCCTGAATCCATATCCATTTGCC
>JAGLDB010000062.1 GCA_023145935.1 Candidatus Sabulitectum sp.
TACAGTGGATACCAGGCAACCTGGTTGCTGGAGAACAGAGAGATCTGGTGTCTTCCAGTGAACAATGTTGACGGCTGGGTTCAGAACGAGACCACAAATCCAGGTGGCGGAGGAATGCACCGCAAGAACATGAACTGGACAGCAGGTGGGGATGGCGTTGATCTGAACAGGAACTGGTCGGTGGACTGGGGTGGAGCTGGCTCCAGCGGTGATCCCGGTTCTCAGACATATCGCGGAACAGGTCCACTCTCAGAGCCGGAAGCTTCCAATATCGACACATTCTGGCAGAGCCATATTCCCGCTCAGATGCATTCCACGCATACCTATAGCAATGTGCTTATCTATCCATGGGGCTGGACAAGTGCTCCCACTACCAATGCTGCTGCCTACAGCACCCAGGGTGAGATGATGGTGCAGTGGGCCACCGGTGAGGAACACTACATTTCCTACTATTTCGGTCCATCCGCCGGGAATACCCGTGATCACGCTTACGGTCTTTACGGAGCCATGAGCTGGAATCACGAGACCGGTGCATCTTTTGCCGGCTTCTGGCCTTCTGCCACTGAAGTGGTGAAGCTTTCACGAAGGAATCTTCGAAGCTATCTGGTTACTGCGTGTCTTGCCGGCTGCCCGTACACGCCCCATGAGCCAGGTGTACCGGTAGTTGATAATATCGGTTCAGTGTCAGTGCCTTTCACCATAAACTGGAATGATGCTGCTCACGCTGACTATTACGCTCTCCAGAGACTCAGCGGCTATCAGCTGCTGGTGGATGATCACGGCGACAGTGGTCCGTTTGACAGGGTGAACTGGATAATGACCACAAGTCAGCACCACAGCGGAACACAGAGTTATGTTTCAAATGGAACCGGTGATATGACATGGCAGCAATCTGTTACAATTCCGGCAAATGGTGGTGGAAGGATCAGCTTCTGGTCGGAACAGGACATTAGTTATCAGGGAGCTTTCTCGTACAGTCCTGATGCCGGGTCAAACTGGTACTATCTTCAGACCTTCAGCCGTGATGATATGACCTGGCGATTCAATATTCACGAGCTGGATGAGTTCCAGGGGCAGACACTGATGTTCCGCTGGGAGAGTTATGGAAGCAGTTCATCCTGCAAGCTCTACATTGATGATGTAAAAATAGAGGTCTGGGATAACAACGAGATACATGCGGATGATATCTCGGGTTCACAGTACACTGTTACCGCTCTTAATAATGGTGACTATTACTTCAGAGTCTGGTCTGTTGACAACGACTTCGGCCCGAGCTGGGCTTCCGAAGCTGTTTCTGCACAGGTGAGCACCAGTGGTATTGAGGATTCATTTGAGGGCCTCGTACCACAGGTTTCTTCCCTGGGTCTGATAACACCGAACCCGGTCTATACAAATGCGACAATTCCAGTCACAATTGCTCCTGGTGATCTTGCAACTGCAGAGCTTGCTGTTTTCGATATTTCAGGTCGAAAAGTTGTTGATCTTACCGGATCTATTAGCGAATCCGGCTACAGAAATATCGCTCTTGATGTCAGTGGTATTCCTGCGGGAGTTCATTTTATACGGCTTGAAACAGCTTCGGGCATTTTTGTTCGCAGGATGGTTTCAGCTGTGAGATAAAGCAATCTTCTTTGATGAGGCGGTGGTGATATCCGCCGCCTCTTTGTAATGTATCTATATTCCTGATATGTTCTGCCTGGTTGGAATTTCGATCTTATTTCCGGGGGGTGGATTAACCTGTGAAAATTCCATGCACACAGTGCGGTGCTCTTCTGGCTGTTACATCTCCAGATGCTTACGTCACCTGTCCTTATTGCGGGGCCAGGGCTGTTGTTAGTGGCTATACAGGGGTCAATTTTCTGCATAGGCCTGCTCTTGACAAAAAAGGTGCTCTTCGTCTTTTTAGTCCGGGGAGTATGGCCACAGCGTCTCTTTACTGGTTTCCTTATGACCCGGACACGCTTTCCAGGATTTTTACCCAGCCGTACGCAGAGATGGAGCATTATTCGCCTCCGTCTGCAGACAGAAGAGTATGGGATGAATCTGAAATTGCTGATACAATTGTTCCAGTTGATCCAGAGCTGGTTGGCGAAAGTGGAATTGTCTATCATCCTTTCTGGGTGGTTATTAGTGCTTCCACTTCCCAGGGAACCATGGTTGACGGAGTAAGTGGCAGAAAGCTGGGAGAATCAACTGTTTCCAGTAACGAAAATCCTTTTAATCCAGTGCATGAAGCTTTCTCTTCCTTTCTTATCAGCGTTGCTCCAGCTCTGCTGATCTTTTTTTTGATCAGAGGTTTTTCGGTGTTTTGGGCATCTCTGCTTGGAATGGCTGTTGCAATACTTGCCCCGGGATTGTTGCAGATGATTAAAGGAAAAGGCAGATCATGAGCGATCTTTTAACTTTTTCCTGCCCTTCTTGTGCAGGGCTGCTTGAGGTCAGTGAGGGAAACACAAATACGGTCTGTCCAAATTGTGATACCCCCCTGCTTCTTGAAGGTGTTGTGAACAGGTATGTAATTGCTTCCACGGTTGATTCTACCAGTGCCATTCGTGTTGTGCGTCGCAAACTTGAGGAAATGTCCGCAGGTATTCTTACCGGATGCAGAGTAAGAAAACCCTTTCTTACCTATGTCCCATTCTGGATATTGTCGTGCAGAGTAGACGGATATGTATTTGGAGTAAAACCAGTATTCAAGCAGCGCAGAGTACGGGCTTCTATGGAAAACGATGAAGGTGGCGGACAGGGAACAGTGATCAGAACCATTAAGCAGAGAAAAGGCGTTCGTGCAGAAGAACACCAGATAAGCAGTGGTTTCGATGTAATTGTCAGTGCAGCCCATCTTGAGCCGCTTGGAATACCATCTCTGGGAGCAGACTCTCAAATGGGTCTTGCAGGAATGGCCCTGGGACGCTCCGGTTCCAGACTGCCTTTGACAGTTTTTGATTCAGGGAAGCTTCCGTCAGAAGCTCATGTTGTAGATCCTGCAGTTTCTATTAATCAGGCTAAAGAGGAAGCAGACAGGTATATCCAGCGAATATGCGGTGGAGTAGGAGTTGGTCTTGAGCAGCGATCCATGTATCTGGCTGTTACTGGTTCCAGAGAAAAACTGGTGCATTACCCTCTGTGGGTCGTTGAGTATGTTCTTGCGGAGAAAACGTACAGAATTGTTGTTGACGGCTGTTCCGGTAAGATACTCAGGGGAGCTTTCCCGCCTGATTCTGCCCATTGGAGAAAGGTCTGTCGGATCCTGGGAAGTGTATGGGCCGGTCTTATTCCCATTTTGATACTACTGGTTTTTTCCGGTATTCTGAGGATAGGACCTGTGTTTATGTTTGTTGCACTCTCAGTTTATGGGCTGGGCGCTGTTTCCGCAAAATTCCTGAAACTTGCAGAGAAGAACGCTGGAATGGACAGCCTGATATGAGAATTACAAGACTTGTCTGCGGGCACTGCAGAGCCACTCTTTCCGGACTGGGTCAGGACAAATTGTTTTTTTGCAGCAACTGCGGCAAAGGCTGGGTTCTTGGTGAAACCGGTCTTGAGCCGGTACAGGTTCAGTGCAGAGCATCTGCAGATTCCCGTCTGCCTCTTCCTTTCTGGATGGTGACTGCTTCTGTACATATTCTGAAGAGAACCGTTCGAAATGAATTCACAGCAACTATGATTCAATTTGGCAGCAGGTACGAAGAGAGTGTTTTGTCCTCCAAGAAGAATGAGACAGGAGGGCAGCTGGATAGAAGAACTTTCCTTTTTCCTGCTTTTCCTGTAGACGGTCTGCCGGGTATAGGCGTTAGTCTTTCCAGGCAGATCGATAGTCTTCCTGATGTAACTGGTAGAGAAGGCAAGCTGCCTGATATTTGCGGCGGAACAATTTCTTTGAACGATGCTGCGGTACTTGCAAGGTGTGTTGCTGTTGGCCAGGAAACTGAAAAGTCGGACTGGCTTGCTGAAATAGAGATAGTCCTTTCATCTGTCAGGTCTGTTCTTGTTATACTGCCGTGTTTTCAGGAGGTTGAAAAGGTGGTAATTGCTGAGACCGGTGTATCATTTTTTAGAAGATCGGTGGCTGGATGGAATGGGATTGTTGACTACCATGGCAGCAGAACTTGACCTAATGACATTTCTGTCCTAAGGTAGCATCATCGGGAAAACTCATACATGAAGGAGACATAGATGTCCGGACACAATAAATGGAGCACGATCAAACACAAGAAGGGTAAAGCAGATGCTGCCCGTGGCAAGATATTCAGTCGCCTGGTAAAGGAAATTTCGGTGGCAGCCCGTGTAGGCGGTGGTGATGTTGATATGAATCCAAGATTGAGGGTCGCCGTTGACAGTGCCAGAGGGCAGAATATGCCCAACGACAATATTGAGAGGGCTATCAAGCGCGGAACAGGTGAACTTGAGGGTGTTACATATGAAGAAATGCTCTACGAGGCTTACGGACCAGGTGGAGTTGCCATAATTATAGAAGTTTTAACAGACAACAAGAACCGTGCAGCTGCGGAGATCCGTCATTCTCTTACAAAAGGAGGAGGCAGCCTGGGTTCAAAGAACAGTGTAGCCTACCTTTTCAGCAAGCAGGGGCAGATCTGTATCGATGGAACAGCCCATACAGAGGACGAGGTTCTTGAAGCAGGTCTTGAAGCCGGTCTTGAGGATGTTGAAGTTGTAGAGGAAACCATTATTGCCTCCACTGGGCCTGATGATGTTTTTGCAGTAAAGGAAGCTTTGGAGTCTGCTGGAATAAAAGTTGTTTCTTCTGAGGTAACAAAGGTTCCGGCCAACACGGTTCTTCTTACTGGCAAGGTGGCCTTAAGAACCATGAAGCTCCTTGAAGCTCTTGAGGATCTGGACGATGTTCAGGCTCTTTTCTCGAACTTTGATATGGAAGAATAGTTGGCTGAAAAGATAATTCTTGGAATTGATCCCGGATTGAATATTACCGGCTTTGGAGTAATCTTAGCTAGCTCGGGTTCCATAAAGTTACTGGATGCAGGAACCATCAGATCAAAAGCATCGGATCCTCTTACTCCCAGGCTTGCGGAGTTGTACAGGGGGCTTGCTGAGGTTATTCAGAAGTATTCTCCTGATGTAATGGGAATGGAAAAGATATATTCCCATTATCGCCATCCTGTAACTGCCATTATCATGGGGCATGCTCGTGGTGTTCTTTGTCTTGCTGCAGGATTGAAGGGGATAAGGGTGGAGTCGCTGCCTGCGAGCAGGGTTAAGAAGGCGGTAACCGGTAACGGGCGGGCCAGCAAGCAGCAGGTAAATGGGATGGTATGCCGTATTTTCGGTATCCGGAGTGAACTGAAACCACTTGATGTGAGTGATGCCCTTGCAGTGGCCATTGCTCTCTACGAAGCGGAGCGATATGCTTGAAAGTATCAGAGGGCTTGTTACGGGAACAGATCGATCCTACATTCTTCTGGAGACCGGTCCTGTTACAGTGCGTCTTTTAGCTCCGGGATACTTTCTTCGACATGTTTCTGTTGGCGATGAATCTGTTTTCTTCCTTCTTTTTCAAATCGTTAATGAGGGAAACAAAGGGGTGCCACTGGCAGTTGCTTTCCCAAGTATTTCAGACAGAGATTTTTTTACAAAGTTCATAAGTGTATCCGGTGTGGGGGTAAGAGCAGCTGCAAAGGCAATGGTTATTCCACCGTCTGAGCTTGCTTCAGCAATTGCAACAGGTGACATAAAGGTGCTTAAGTCTCTTCCGGGTATAGGGAACTCCAGAGCAAAGCAGATCGTGGCAAAGTTGCAGGATGTGATGTCCAGCTCCAGTTATGTTTCTTCGGTGCCTTCAGCTACTGCAGGTACTGTGGATGCAAGAGCTATTCTTGAACAGCTCGGTATCCCATCTTCAGAAGCTGTTTCTCTGGTAAAATTGGCTGTAGATGACGTTGGGTCAGGGGCTTCTGCATCTGTTCTGGTCAAGGCAGCCATGAAATTGAGGGACTGATATGTCACTGGAATCCATTGTACGGGCAGACAATGTAAGCGAGGTAGACGAAAGAGATTTTACCAGCCTCAGACCAAAAAGTTTTGCCGAATATATTGGTCAGCGCGAACTCATAAATAATCTGAAGATTGCTGTGCAGGCGGCGAAAGAGCGTGGAGAACCGTTGGACCACCTGCTTTTTCACGGACCGCCGGGCCTCGGGAAAACAACGCTTGCTTATGTAATAGCAGAAGAAATGGAAGCTGATATAGTCTGCACTTCAGGACCGGCTCTTGAAAGGCCTGCGGATCTTGTTGGAATATTAACCAACCTTAAAAGAGGAGATGTTCTCTTCATCGATGAGATACACCGGTTGCCAAGAATAGTAGAGGAGTACATCTATCCCGCAATGGAAGATTATGAGATCGATATGGTAATTGATCCAGGGCCCCACGCAAGAACGGTTAAGCTGGAGTTGAGCCATTTTACCATCGTTGGCGCCACAACCCGTGCGGGGCTTATTACGGGTCCTCTAAGAGACAGATTTGGCTTTTCGCTGCATCTGGAATTTTACGATGTGAAGGATTTAAAAACTATTATTACCCGCTCTGCAGGGATACTTTCAACAGCAATAACCGGAGAAGGCTCTGAATCAATTGCATTTCGATCAAGGGGTACACCCAGGATAGCAAACAGACTTCTTAAGAGGGCCAGAGATTATGCTCAGGTTATGCGGCGTGAGGCTATTGATGAAGTCACTTCCGTGGAGGCTATGGATATAAACGGTGTAGATGAAGCCGGGCTGGACAGGCTGGACAGAAACTACCTCAATGTTATTATCAAGCAGTACGCTGGTGGACCGGTAGGTGTATCCGCTATTGCTGCTACGCTTAACGAGGAAAGAGATACTCTTATTGATGTGGTGGAACCTTTCCTTCTTGCAAGAGGTTTTCTTAACCGAACAAGCAGGGGCCGGGTAGCTACAGCTCATGCCTACAGACATCTTGGCTTTACCAGAGCAGGTCAGGAGGAACTTCCGCTTTGATAAGAAAAATACTTCTTCATGTGTGTTGTGCTCCTTGTGCAACAGCTGTTCTTGAGGATCTAAGGGCTGATGGTTTTGAAGTAACAGGCTATTTTTATAACCCTTCAATACATCCATGGAAAGAATTCAAACGCAGGCTGGATGCAGTAAAAGAATGGGCTCCTGCTGTGGGATTATCCATGATCTACGATGAAGAATATCCACTGGAAAAAAACATTAGAATGCTGCTGGAAGCAGAGAACAGATGTTTTTCGTGTTTTTCGGACAGAATGGAAAGAACTGCTGAGATTGCCTCCAGTACCGGTATCGAGCTGTTCACATCCACTCTTTTCGTAAGTCCGTACCAGAATCATGTTCTTCTGCAGAAAGCAGGGGATAATGCTTCAGAAATTCACGGTGTCCAGTTCATGTACAGGGATTTCAGAAAGAGCTACAGGAGATCAATAGAGCTTTCACGAAGCGCTGGATTGTATCGACAGCCCTACTGCGGTTGTGTTTTCAGCGAAAGGGACCGCTATCTCAAAGTAAAGTCTCCAGGAGAGGCATGACCCATATTGGGTATTGACCTGGTGCAGATTTAATTACATACTTGTATATGTATATGCGTGCTAATTAACTATTGGAGGATTATATGAAGTTTTTATTGTTAATACTGATCTCAGGCTTTTGTATGTTGGCTTTTGCGGAGAGTGAGACTCAGACCGACTGGGTAGGCGGGCCGGGAGTTGCAGGACCGGTTACAGATTGGCAGGACAGGTTTTTTATATCAGGAGATATGGACTGGGACACAACACCGTTTCAGTTGAAACTGATTGTCAATCGAGATGAGAATCAGATCGGTACTGCTGATGAACCTGTTTATGTAATAGCGGTGGATTTCGATACAGACGGAGATATGGATGTTGCATGCTGTGCTTATCAATCCGGAGAGATATTCTGGAGTGAGAATGTTAACGGACAGGGCACTGCATGGGTAAAGCATGTAATTGGTAATGTCGGATCTCCCAGATTTATTACCGTTGCTGATTTTGACGGCAATGGATACAGGGATATTGTTGCCTCCAGTGGTAGTGAGAACAAGATAGTGCTTTTTCGCTATACCCCGGCGGGCTGGAGTATTCCAACCGTGATCACAAACAATTTTGATGCAAGGCAGATCAGGGCTGCAGATGTAGACGGAGATGGAATGATGGACATTGCAGGTGTATCCAGTCTGTCCGGAGATGTCTGCTGGTGGAGGAACGACGGTTCCAGCAGTGGCTGGAATCAGAGCTATATTGATGGAGCTCTGATGGGTGCATACGCTTGCGATGCGGGAGATTTTAACAATGACGGTCATATCGACATAGTAGCTGCAAGCAACAGTCAGGATGATATCGTTGCATACATTTCCCAATCACCATTTGGTTATTCCTGGATGAAATACACAATCAGTTCATCCTACAACAGCCCGATCTCAGTTGCGGTTGCCGATTACAACAACGATGGCAATGATGATTTTGCAGTTGCTTCTTCTTACGGCGACGGTAATCTGCACTGGTATGATTTCCTCGACACGCAGAATTCATGGATTTCCCATGATATTCCCGGAGCCGCCGGTCAGAGTATCTACGATATCACCGCCAGCGACATGGATGGTGATGGATATCCGGAAATAATGGCAGCCAGTCTTGGAGAAGACAAAATAATCTGGTGCAAGAACAGGGAATACCTGGGAGAAAGCTGGGAGACATTCCCGGTGTCAACATACTACCATGGCGCAATTGGTGTCTCTGTTGGAGATATGGATGGAGATGGTGTTCAGGATGTTCTTGGATGTGCATTCTACGGTGACAAGATCAGCTGGTGGCGGGTGAGTGGCTTCACAACCCCGAGTACTCTTACAAGCTCTATTCTGAACATAGAACCTGAAGACCCCGGTACTGTGCTCTGGGATTACATTCACTGGTCCTCAACAACCCCTGATGGAACAGCTGTGCGTTTTAGATTAAAAACCTCTTACGACTCATCCGATATGGGAGGATGGAGTACCTGGATCACTTCTTCAAGTTCTCTAGGCTCTGTAGTTTCCCAGGGAGGGCAATTCCTTCAGTATCAGGTTGAGCTCTCTACCAGTAACCCCAATGTGACTCCGTCACTTAAAGATATTTCAGTACTCTGGACCCCTGTGAGCATTGAAGATCAGGGAAGTGCTTCAATTGATGGACGACGAATCTGGCTTACATCGGGTAATCCTGTTTCTGGAGCCTTCTCAGTTGGCTACAATGTAGAGCAGCCAGGCTTTGTAAGTGTTTCAGTTTACGATGTAACAGGAAGAACTGTCTCAGTCATCTCTCATGGCGACATGGCTGCAGGGCAGTACACCGGTATGGTTACCGGTCTTTCAGCAGGCTCCTACTCAGTAGTTATGCAATCAGATCAGGGATTTGCCGCACAGAGAATTGTTGTTGTAAGATAATTTTCAAATGAAATACTCCCGGTACTGTTAATCCAGTATCGGGAGTTTTTTTGTGCGGAGGGCATATCCTCTTTCCATGAGAAATCTCCCTGTATTTGCCAGCGCAAATACAGGGAGATTCTTGTGGCTGCCGGTTACTATTCCGGAGCTGTAAGATTCTCCGGGATGATCTCTGTGACTCTTTCACAGTATTCACAGCGATATGTCATTTCCTGCTTGTCTTCAAGTTTGAAATGTCTGTGTGCTCCCAGTTTGTTAGTGGCGCAATTAGGGTTGGGACACTGCATTACTCCGTATATGGTTTCAGG
>JAGLDB010000063.1 GCA_023145935.1 Candidatus Sabulitectum sp.
TGGCCAAGATAGAGAAGGCTGAGAGCGTGAACCAGGGTAAGGTTCTTTTCCGCAGCCATTGATGCAGAGCGCCTTGCAGATGGTATCCTCATAGCACCCAACCCCAGAATAACACCTCGGTAAGCAGTTAGCATAGCAGTCATCTGATCCGCAGGTATTCCACTACCGCTTTGCTCAAGACGAACATCAAGTGATTTAAAGGTGCTCGATGCTGACTTAAGCTCTCCGGTTCTCAGCTCAAGCACAAAGAGATCAATAAGGGGAGGACGGTCTGTTTTGCCTGGGTTCTCTGCATAGTAGAGCAATGCAAGACGATAATCATCCACTGCCCCGCTCCAGTTTCCCAAAACCTCTCTAACTCTGCCACGCTCAGTTAAGCTTTTTCCAAGAAGAGCAGCATCCGCAATTTTCTTTGCGGTAGTTACAGCATTCTCGGCAGCTTTCAGAGCATCTCTGTAGTCACCTGTCCGCATAAGAATTACAGCTTTTGAGCATAGAAGTCTTACCCGGCTTGGATCGCCTGCGAGTACAAGTGCATTCTCTATTTCAGGCAGAGCGTCTGCAACCCTACCCTGCAGATCCAGTGCTTTGGCAAAAAGAAGTGCAGCTTCAGCTCCTGAAATGTGCTTCAGGACATCGGCTGCTCCTTCCAGATCCATCAGATCTATCATGGCGGATGCACAGAGAATCTTCTCCTCATTGGATTGCTTGTCCCTCAGCATTCCTAAAACCTTTTCAGGTTCACCCATTGCAAGCAATACTCGTGCTCGAAGCAGGTTACTGCTCTCGGGAAGAAGGTGGAGAGCTTCGTCATAATTCCTGAGCTCAAAGTGAGCTTTTGCGATCAGCTCTCTGTCAAAATTTGTATGCTCCTGCCTGGCTGCAGCAACAAGAGCTCTGTACCCGCCTTCAGCAAAAAGTTCATCCGGGTGAACTGGCCAGGGCTCCGGAAGTTTACCAGAGGCGGTACACCTGTAAAGAGCTCCAGCAAATCCTAATGCCGGGTAGCCGGAACCCAGCAGATCATCCCGGAGAAGGTGAATAGGAATGTCCCATGCAGCGGACATCTCCCCTTTTATTTCCACCACAGACATGTGGCATTCTTCCAGGCGCTCTGGAGCTTCTCCTGTAACAATCAATGTAAGACCGGGAGGCAGAAGATTTGCAAACTCTCTTATCACTTCAACAAGATCAGGAGAAGCAAACTCAATGTGATCAATAACCAGAAGCCTCTCAACACCGCTCATGGATGGAAACAGATTGTTCACCAGTGCAGCTCCAGAATTAACTTTCTCACCGGGAGGCTTTCTTCCTGGAAGAGGGCGCGCAATTTCCAGAGGATTGCATCTTACAACACTGACAAGCCAGCCATCCGAAACCGCTTTTGTTATCCAGTCGCTGCAAACAAGATCTCTCTGCTGCCACTTGCCTCCTGTAAGAATGTTGACTTTGCTTCTGGTGAATTTCCTCCACAGCATTCCATCCTTGAAAAAACCTGCTTTTATCAACGCATTTGCCCTGATGGATATTCTGTCCGCCACCAGTGCTTCAACCAGATGTTGTTTTGAACCATCCCAGAGGTATCCCCTGCTGACCATCATCGCTCTTCCCAACATGTAGAAATCAGACAATGGAGTGGGTGCTGCCCCGGTAGACAATTCCGGTGGAGCACATACAAGACCTGTTATCAATGCGTCACCCCATAGCAGAAGTTTAAGCTCGCCATTCACATTTCTGTATGATGACGGCGTAATATCAAGATGAAGCCAGCCTTTCCTGTGAAGTATCTCAAGAGGTGCGATCAACTCTTTAATTGTCCAGTTTTTCATGGAATTCCATGAAGAATTCCACGGCATAGAGAAGCAGAGCTTGCCTTCTTCAACCTCAACATCAAATCTGTCTGGAACCAATATTGAATCATCCCTGATTCTCGAGATCAACTGAAGCATCCTGGTCACAACTTCATTTTGTCCGCTGAAAGAAAAAATTCTTCCAAGCCTGAGATCACCGGCAGTGTCCTCAAATAGAATCTCTGTTCTTCCGGAAGATATGTGCTTTCTTGAAATAATCTTATTAGTCCCTGCCATTGCAACTCCCTCCAGAATAGTAACTCACAGGCATTAACAACCACACGAAAGACGATTCCTGATGTCTATGATCCTGCTTTAATCAGGGTCACACTCCGTAAGATATTCATTGTCAGACAAATTCTCTGTGGGGAAAATATCCCCTGATTCCGGGAATGTCCATAGCTTCCTGCTGATATCTCACCAGAAGTTCCCCACTTTCTTTAAAATACGCATAGAAAACATCAAAACTGAAATAAATAGGAGAAATTTTCTCTACTGGGGAAATTTTCCGCTGTTTTCTCCATTGTAAAACCATCTGCTTCAGCTCTCTTTTTAACTACATCGTTCCATTGCATCATTTTACATCTCTGGCAAACATAATGCTACTGGTACAGTGGGCAAGGTGCCTGGAAACAAATCAGCGAAAGGAAATGGAAATGAAACAAATTTTGATTGTGGCGGCCTTACTTATTGCAGCAAGCGGTGCATTGGCAGATCATCAGGTAGACAATGATCTTTCCAGCGAGTGGGAAGCCACCGGCTTCAACAACGGAAGAAGAATGGTAAGAGATTCCAATGGCTACTTTCATATGGTGTATCACTCACAGAT
The DNA here is from genome assembly GCA_023145935.1 of Candidatus Sabulitectum sp. The sequence continues at coordinate 2,680 of JAGLDB010000063.1, forward strand.
AGATCCCAATGGTGTGCCTGGTGGAAACTGCGAAATAATGTACTCACATACATTGATTCCAGCTCCTCCCACCTGCAGTACAGACTGGGCTCCGGCAACTATGATCACTTATGATGAAATGACAGATGACAGATACCCTTCAATAGCAATTGAGCACGGATCACCCGGCAACCCAACCGATAATGATTTGCTGCATGTCGTATGGCAGAGTAAGGACATCACAGGAGTGTATCAGATCATGTACTCTTCAAACATCAACACGACTATGCCGGCTCCAGGAGTCTGGACACCGCCTTTCGCCATTCATGTCAGCACAGAGCACTCACTTGTTCCTGATATTGACTGCTCTCTGAACAATGTGCTTCATGTTGTATGGCAGGAAGAGAACTTCAATACAAATTTTACATCCGATATTCTTTACTCCAACAGCCCTGATCATGGAGCCAGCTGGACACCTTTCCAGAATCTGAGCATGACTGAGTTCAACTCTCAGACTCCAGATGTAGCAACAGTCATTGATTTTCAGGAAGCACCATCCAACTACACTTACTACTCTGAAAGAGTTCATGTTGTATGGAGCGATGACGGCCCGACCTCCGGTCCATGCATCATGTACAAAAGCAGCCCTGATGCCGGGAGCACCTGGGATATCTACGAGAATGTATCAATCGCGTCAGGCAGCATGAACAGCGATGGCTACCCTTCTCTTACTGTAAGCCGGGAAGACATTCCTCATGTAGCCTGGATGCATGGAGTTGTTCCTCATGATCCCACAGATCCCGGCCCATACGCAGCAGGTGTTGATCCACTGAATGCCAACAGTTTCCCCGGACCTGAAGTGGGAATGTATTCAACTATTCTTCAGGATATCTACTACAGTGGAAGAAATTCAGGCAGCTGGGGAGCCTTTGAAATAGTGGATGAAGCCATGGCTGAAAATGAATTTCCCTCTATTGCTGTTGACAATACAGATATGCTCTATGTTGCCTGGCAGGCAAACACTTCTCCTGCATCTGACTACAATATCCGCCAGGCAGAAAGAATGGCTGCCGGAGGCGGATGGTTTAACGCAATCACTTTTTACCACCCGGAGCATGATGATCTTTTCCCTTCCGAGGCCACCAAGAAAACCGCAATGTACACACCGGGTTATGATTTTGTATGGACAATGATTGACAGCGATGGTTCAGCAGGAGGTCATGGACAACCTGCAGCATTGTCCCCTGCACACGAAATATGGTTCAGCGGCAACACCAGCTGGACAAATCCCACAAGTATTGAAGAAGAAAGTGCTGGAATCGAATTATCAGTCTTCAGTCTGTTAAGCAACCCTGTTTCCTCAGGAACATGGATCAGTACCGGCATGGAAGGCGGTACAATCTCGATAATGGATATCTGTGGAAGAACAGTACAGACCGAAACTGTACCGGCAGGATCCTGCGGTGTTTTCTGGTCAGTAAGCGAAAGACTGCCTGATGGAGTATACAGGGTGGTTCTACATAGCGAACATGGAATACAGAGCAAAACAGTAACAGTAATCAGATAACCACGGTAAAAACAGGTTTCCAGAGAGGGTACAAGCTCTCTCTGGAAGCCCGGGAGGGTACAATGTCAGAAAACTCAACAGAAGAAAAACACAAGTGGATTGCAGAAGAAGCATACTGTGATTTATCTTACTGTGTACATCCAATAGCAAGATATCTAACTAGAGAGTGCGCAATTGAATCAGAAGACAGGGAGAAAACGGATGAAACTAATTAGATCAGCAGTTTTAGTTCTTGTACTGGCTCCTTTTACCCTGGCTTCTGGTACCGATGACCTTCTGCAATACGATGACGGTACTGCTGACTGGTTCACTTTTGAGGGAGAATACAGAGGAACATGGTTTAATCTGGAAGATTTTTATCCTGCTGTTGATGCATCGGGGCTTGTCCTGAACTACGCCGAGATCTGGTTCTTTCATGTATACACCCACCCCTGGGATTCATCTGACTTTACCGGTGAGATCACAGATGGAACCCCTGAGTCTCCAGGTACAGTATTCGCCCATGATACTGGTACAGCAGTACATCTCTCAGCGTCATACATCTATCCACTGGCTCCCTGTACAACAGGTACTGATTTTACAGTCACCGAGATACCTGAATTCAGTGTCTTTGGAGCACCGTCAATTGCCTCGGATGTATCACCTGCCACAAACCCCAGAAGCTTTACTGTAACCTCCGGTATGATTAATTACTGGCAGTACGATTTCCTGGTGAGAGTAAACGGTTATCCTCTTCCTCCTGCGGGACTTGCAAGAACTACATGGGCATCGCTGAAGGCTACATTCAACTGTATGCGGTAGCTCTCTCATACAAATGAGTATGCACATCACACAAAAAAATGGGGCGGCTCAAAGCCACCCCATAATCTATTACTGAAAAACTAGAGAATATCTCCGGCCTCTTCGAGGAGCTCAACGCCCTCTTCAACAAGCTCTTCGCCCTCTTCAACCATTTCTTCGGCCTCTTCGAGCATCTCTTCAGCCTCTTCAAGAAGTTCTTCGCCCTCTTCAACAAGCTCTTCGCCTTCGACTACTTCTTCGCCTTCGACAATTTCTTCGCCTTCGACAATTTCTTCGCCTTCGACTACTTCTTCGCCTTCAACTACTTCTTCGCCTTCAACTACTTCTTCGCCTTCGACTACTTCTTCAGCAGGAGCAACTTCTTCAGTAGGCTCACCGCAGCCCATGCCAAAGACTGCCATAGCAAGAACCATCATTGCGATTGTGAAAAATCTCATTTGTAATCCCTCCGGATTTTCTTGTTTCCATACAAATATTTTGATCCACCCCTGAATCATGGGTCAACCGACCCGAATCTCCGCAATTATCTAAAAAATCAGTCCAAGGGTCAAGTGCTACAGGGAAATCCGTTTTGAGTTTGCAAAATGAACTTTTGCGGTCTCTGCAAGAATTGAATCGCCGCGGAGTTCCACAAGTTTTTTTCCAAGCCTGTCCACAGAGGCACCTGCACCTGGAGTAAGAATGACTCCGTACATAGAAGATAGTGCCGACAATCCGTTTAGATAAACACTTCGAGCAATTATTGAAGCAGCCGCAACTGCCGGTTCACTGTCCTCGGCTCTTACCCTGAGTTCAACTCTTGATTCCGGTATGGTTAACCATGAGCGCAGTCTGTTCATCTCGCAGAATTTATCAACAACTGCCACTGAGGGGGGCTCTCTGCCTGAAAAAAGATCTTCAAAAGCTTTACCGTGAGCCATGGCCAGGGTATCAAGACTGTTCTTACCCCTAAGTTTGAATGCATCAAAAAGCCGGTTGTACTCCCCGGGAGATATTGAACAAACAGAATACCGCACATCCCCCATCACCGTTATCTTCTCATAAAGCTCTCGAACCCTGGATGTGGAAAGCTTTTTGGAGTCACCAACTCCCATTGACACAAGATTCTCCGCAGTGGACTGATCGCAAGCCACCGCAGCAACTACCAATGGACCGAAATAGTCTCCTTTGCCTGCTTCATCACTGCCTGCTCTAAGACCTGGCGGAATGCTGTAGGAAGATTTCTTAACACTCCCGCTGCTGCTCCTGCTCCCGACCCGCTCAAGAATCAGATCCAGAAAGCTCCTGTCTCCTCCTGCCTGCACAACTGAGTTACCCTTTTTCTTCGAGTAGTAGAGATTGATCTTGCATGAAGACCCGTACCCGGCCAGTGAGAGTTGGATACCATAGGGCAGTTCTTTCCGGTCTGTTACAGAAACCCCCATAGAGGAAAGCTTCTTAATAGTTACTTCCAGATGATCATTCAGTTCATTTGAGATCACTGAAACGGGTTCTCCACTTCTACAGGAGTTCCCGTGGAATACTCTTCAAGCATGCATGTTATTTCACCAATAATGATGGAAGCGCTCATGAGAACAGGCATGTGCCTTTCATCATCAGTAACCCAGATGAATATTTCTCCCTGCTGTTTGAACAGACCATCACCACGAAGAACCGGCTGAAGCTGGATGCAGTCGAAAGAGCCCGCTCTTGTTCGAATTCTTTCCCGTTCCAAAACTCTTACTTCCATGGGGTAGTTGTCATTGTCAACATGAACATCTATGTGAAAGATCCCACCTGGTTCAAGTTCCTGAATCCTTGCGTAATAAAAAGCACTGAGAACATCAAGAGCATGGGGAGGAATTGCCATTTCTGCAAGTTCAGGATCGTCCTCATCGGGGTAGTAAGCGAATCCGGCCTCCTGATCAAAGTACATCTCTTCGCTGCTGGAGAAATCGCCTTCCTGTATGCTCTTCATAAAAGTCAGGGAATGAAGCTGCACAATATCCAGAAGAGCCTCATTTACATCTCTCACCTCAAAGAAGCTGCTGAAAACAGGATTTGAGCGAGCTTCAGCTGTAATTCTATATGCAAGCAGCCCACCATGATCCACCGGACCTGTAACACTCAGAGTAGCAGTTCCAGCTTTTATTATTCCATACTCAACACTGAACACCAGTCTTTCGCCTGGTCCCCATGTTGTGTTTTCCTCATAGCGTCTTGAATACTCTCCCCAGTCCCACACGGAACCGTAGGCAAAACATGCAGCTGTAACACCAAGAATAAGCATTATGGCTGATTTCATACATCGTCCTTTCGAATAAGCCTTTGCAATATGTACATCACCCGAAGCTAAGTTGTTCCAATACTTCTGTCCACCTTTGCCCGACAGACTCAAAAGAAAGATGTTTCACGCAGTACTCTCTGGCGTTGCCTGAAAGCATATCACAGAGCCCACTGTTCTCTATCAGGTGATTGATCTGCCCGGCCAGTTGTTTCCAGTTGCCCGGTGAGTGGAAAAGAGCTGTTACCCCATCAGTAACAATATCTCGAGACCAGTCTGCCGCTGCCACAAGAAGAGGAACACCGGAAGCCATTAATTCAATTACATTGTCTATCTCCAGCTGCCTGCTGTAACCAGTGACAACCCCGACGGCTACACTGGCTGAAAAGGAATGCAGATACTCAACTCCGCCGGAGAACTGTACTCTATCCCCTACTCCGATCTCCCTGGCATAAGAATTCATCTGTTGAATGGAATAGTAACCTTCCTCTCCGACAAAAACCGCATTGTAATCCGGTTTTACCAGATGCATTGCCCGAATCAGGGTTTTGTGCCCCTGTTCCGGATTCAGTTTCCCCGGAGCAATAATGATCTTTTCGCCGGATTTCCCCGCAGGTGTGAACTTCCGGGTATCCACAGCATGCGGGATGACAACTGCCCTGCCCTGAAATCCCGGCGGAACCAGAGATCTACCGGAGAAAACATGAACATCTGCCGGGCTCAAGTATCTACCGGTCCCGGAAGATATCACAGAAACCACAGGAGAGTCTGGAAGGGTCACAACAGCCGGTCCATAACAGACTGTCACGTCAGGGTGAAAAACAGCTCCCTCTTCAGGCGTTCCAAGAAGAACATCGTGTCCGGCGCTGGTCAACATCAGGCTTAACAATTCAGCCTCTTGAAAAGAGCCACTGGCGGTAACAAGAATTCTCATACTTTCCCTTCTCTGCTCCCCCTTTTATAAATCATTCATAAGGAAACTGACACTGCAACCATAAAGGGGAGTCATATGCCGCTTAGAACATCACAGAGAACCGCGCAGATCCACATGCCGCCGATTCATTCAATAATGAACAAGGTAAGGGAAATGAAGGCGTGCAGCAGGGAAGTTTTTTCAATGGCACAGGCTGTTCCGTGGTATGATCCGCCAAAACAGGCAGTTGAGGCTATGAAACTGGAAATGGACAGAAAGGGATTTCACTTCTACAGCCCGGACCCCGGACTTATGTCAGCAAGAGTGGCTCTATCTAATGAGATCAGAAACAGAAGACACATCAATCTTGATCCTGCAAGAGAACTCCACCTTACCTGCGGTGCAAGTCAGGCTTTCGTAAGTGCCCTTATGGCAGTTGCTGATCCAGGTGACCGGGCGATTGTTCTGGAGCCGTATTACTTCGACCATGTCTTTGCCATTCAGTTCGCTAACCTGGAGCTGGATTCAATTCCAATGGTGGAAGAGACCGGATGGAACCTTCCATGGAAAGCACTGGAAGAAAAGATACCCGGCGCAAGGGTCATGGTGCTGGTAAACCCAGGTAACCCCACAGGGACAGCTCTTTCTGAAGAGGAAATCCGCAGAATAGTAAAACTCACAGGCGAAAACGACTGCATACTGATAATTGATGAAACCTATGAAAGATTCAATTTCACAGGAAGCAGGCATCACCCGTGGACAGAGACAAATCATGAACATGTTCTAACCCTTGGAAGCTTTTCCAAAAGCTTCAGCCTGTCCGGCTGGAGACTGGGCTACCTGTTTGGCTCTGACTACATCCTGGAAGAGGCTCTAAAGGTACAGGATTCCGTGGTTATCTGCCCGTCTACACCGGGACAGATTCTTCTTGAGCAATGCCTGGATCTTCACGGCTGGGTGGAAAAGCGTTCTGCTGAAGTTGAGCAGCGTTTACACCTGTGCAGAGAAGCAATGGAACAAGCCAGAGGTCTTGAATGGAGGGAAGCAGGAGGCGGATTCTTTACACTGGCTAAAACCCCGGAAGGAATTGACACTTACGCTCTTGCTGACTTTCTACTGGAAAGATACGGAATTGCCACTATACCTGGAGATGCATTCGGCGCAGCAGGAAAACAACACCTCAGATTCAGTTTCGGATGCCTGGCTGATGAAGAACTGGTACCGGCGATGTCAACTCTTGCCAGTGTAGACCTCATTGGTCTTACCCTTTAAGAAGCTGCTTTAGCAACCGCTTTGCTGACCTGAAGAATTCATCAAACCTTCCATCTATAAAGTCGGCAAAGCTGTGTTCCGGTTCGTGAAATTCTCCCTTTTTGTACTGAAGACAGATATGAGCAAAAACACCACTGCCCATGTAGATCTTGTCCGGTGCCGCCTTGCAGCTTGCAAGTACAAGTTTACCGTGATCCAGGTAACCGGGGTCGATGTTCACCAGCCTTTTACCACCGCTTCCAAACTTCTCTTCCAGTTCAATGCAGTGTTCTTTCCAC
>JAGLDB010000064.1 GCA_023145935.1 Candidatus Sabulitectum sp.
GCAGCAGCAGTATACCTGATACTGGAATCTTCTCCTGCTGTTATTGTCACACTGCTTGTCTGATCTTCATAGTCGGGATTGGTAAGAACAACCGTATGTGCTCCTTCTTCAAGATCTATGGGTGCCATAGGAGTCTGTCCGACACCCACACCGTCTATTGAAACATTTGCCCATGGTTCAGGAGCAATCATGAGTCTTCCGGTTGTGCTGATCTCCACAGGTGATACTGTTGCGCTGTATCCCCCGGAGTCAAGGGTAATATTTCTGGTCCAACTCTCATAATTATCTACTTCGACTCTGAGAGAATGTGTTCCGAACGGGAAGACTTCGCTGACCCTGCGTACACCGGAACCAACTCTGACGCCATCTATAAAGAATGCGCCAACTCCCGGAACATCTCCTGCAAGAGCAAGAGCTACCTGTGACTCTTCCTGGGAAAGAAGAGCAAGAGAGATCTGAAGTGCATCAGCTGCATAATCAACAAAGATCGATTCAGGATTGGAGTTAAAGCCCTCCTGAACAGCCTGAAAAACATGCATACCAGTGAGAAGGTCAATTGAATCGTCAACTTCCGCACCATCCACAAGCCAGACCACTTGCTCGGGGTCTGAGCCTTCCGCCTGAAGTACAACCTGTACAGTGCTGGTTCCAACTGAATCAAGGGATATGGAAATGCTTGATTCCTCGCCACTCTGGAAAGTAGTTTCTTCTCTGTATGTTTCAAAACCTGACGAGCGTACTTCAATCACTCTGGCTGCGTCTGAAGATCCTTCGAGAACAAAAGAACCATCGAGAAGAATGCTCACGGCCTGGCCATCAATTGTAACAGAATAGGTCTCCACGCTGTCTACAGTGAAAGATACGCTGTAGGGCTGGAATACATCCTCTTCAACTAAAACTGTATCCGTCTCCTGACCACCGCCGCCAAATGGCTTTACAACCACAAATACCACTATAAGAATCACTGCTGCAACCGCCGCAATAATAAGCCCCAGAGGTTTCTTCCCTGCAGGCTTATCCTTAGGTTTCTCTTCCTTTACGATTGGAACAACAACAGGTTTCTTCTTTCCTGAAAGCTTCTCAAGCCTTTCAACCAGCTCTTTAATAGTCTTGTTCTTCGGGTGCTTTTTCTTTGCTTCTTTTGCCTCTGTAAGAGCACTGGAAAAATCACTGCGTGAGATTTTTCCCCTGATGGAGATGATTGCAGCATCTGCAGGGGATGTTTTCTCTTTCTCACGGGCGGGAACAGTGCTGTCTTCAACTTCAATGACCTCTTCAAGCTCCTCATCCTCAAGATCTTCAATATCCTCAATGTCTTCCTCGGCAAGTTGATCATCCTGAGGTTTAAATTCCTCAATTTTGTCAAGAAGGTCTGAAAGAACAGGAGCACCAGGCCACGTTTTAAAGATAATCCTGGCGTTTTTAACTGCGGTTACCACATCGTCATCCGCAAGCTTTGTAAGCGCAAGGTCATACAGATTGTCTGTTTTTATCTGCCGTCTTACCGTGACTATCTTGCGTCTTACCAACTTGTTATCAGGATCGTGCCGCCTGGCCCGCTCAAGTTCCTGCAAAGCTCGAACCTCATCACCCTGCCTGAAAGCATCTTCGGATCTTGTGATACACTCATCAACAAAATCACCGGAGCTGACTGAATTCCCGGTTTTGTGTGTTCGGGAAGCTCTGGTTTTTTTGAAGTTACGCATTGCTGAAACTTCACGCTCTATTTCCGAGATTCTTTTCTTAACAGCTCTGTTACCCGAGTCAATATCAAGAGCTTTGTGCAAATCGATCAGCGCTTTCTGCCTGTCGCCTTTTTGAATAAGCTCTTCGGCAGAATTGATAAGTCGCTGAACCCTAGCATTTTCGCTTGCTGCCATACCCCCCCCAGTGACTATTTAAAGCCACAAAGAATAATCGTTTGATAAACCCACACTTCAATACATAAAAGTAACAGTCTGAGAGGCGGTGTCAAGCCCCTGTTTATACACCGGGTAACTCCATACCTCTATATCTCCAAAACTGACTTTTCAACAATGCTTGAATATCCTCTAAACCAATAGGAACCATGCCACTTACAAGTGTCAGCAGTTCTCCGTGAACGGTAAGGTCTGCAACTTTAAACTGTGGTATGCCGTGCTGTGCCGTTCCCAGCACCTGGCCGGGACCTCGAAGGGAAAGATCTTTTTCCGCAATAACAAAGCCATCTGATGTTGAAACCAGCAACCTGAGTTTTTCCAGGGATGTATGAGATGCTTCATCCCCGGGAACTAGAAAACACCAGGCATTTCTTCCACCTCTTCCAACTCTTCCTCTGAGCTGATGTAACTGGCTGAGCCCGAATCGCTCTGCATTGGCAATTACCATTACTGTAGCCTCTGGCACATCAATTCCAACCTCGATCACAGTTGTACTTACAAGAACAGCAATCTCTCCTGCACTGAACTGGTTTGTTACTGCTACTTTCTCACTGGAAGGCATACTGCCGTGAAGCAGCCCGGTTCCGAACCTGGCCATGGGACCCCTGCGAACCGTTTCATATGCGGAAGCAGCATCCCTGAGATCGCTCTGCTCCGAAGCTTCCTTCAGTGGATACACCAGAAACACTCTTTCACCCTGCAGAAGTCTTTCCATCATGAACTTGAAAACTGTACCCTTTTCTGATCCACTCACCAGTCTGGTCTCAGTTGTTCCTCTGCCAGGGGGTAATTCATCAATAATTGAAATATCGAGATCACCGTAAAAAGCCATTGCGAGCGTCCTGGGAATGGGAGTTGCGGACATAACAAGAGCGTGTGGCCTCTCTCTTCTTGAAGAAAGAAGTTTAGCTCTCTGGGAAACGCCAAAACGGTGTTGCTCATCTATAACGAGCAGTGCGAGCTCATCAACCGGAACCCAGTCCTCCAGTATGGCGTGGGTGCCTATGAGGATTGACTGAGGGTTTTCTCTGAGCCTTTCTCCTATTCTCTTTCTTTCAGAACCTGTTGTGCCCCCGGTAAGAAGATGGACTTCCAGATCAAATCTGCCGCAAAACTTGTTGAAACTTGTATAATGCTGCCTGGCTAATACTTCAGTAGGAGCAAGTACTGCAGCGGTTTTCCCGGCCAGAGCAACCACAACACATGCGAAAGCAGCAACAACTGTTTTTCCTGAGCCCACATCTCCCTGTACAAGTCTTCTCATTGGAGAGCCGCTGGACAGATCAGAAGACACATCCATACAAACCCGCTTCTGGGCCGCTGTAAGGGGCCACGGCAGCGTAGATTCAAATTTTTCAAGAGAAATGGAAGTCAGGGGGATTCCAGGTTCTCTTCTGCTTTTCTCTCTGGCAGCGGTCAGTACAGATCTGTAAAGATAAAACTCTTCAAGCGCCAGTAATCTTCTTGCCACGGCACTCTCTTCGGGAGAATCGGGCATGTGAACTGCCTTGAACACATCCCACCGCTTGGCGAATCCCTTTGCTTTGATAGTATCCGGAGGGAGAATATCAACCAGTGCAGTCTTTACCGATTCAAGAGCGTATGCAATCAGTTTTCTCATGACACTCTGGGTCAATCCCGCAGTAAGACCATATATGGGAAGCATACCTGGTGCCTCCACCGCTGCAGCTGCCTCATGAGAGAAATAGAGTTCTGGATGAACAATGGTATACCCCTTGAAGGATTCAATCACACCACATGCAACGACCCGACTTCCTTCCCGAAGACTGGATCCGGGGAAACCCGGTCTGAAAAAAGTCAATGTGATACTGCCAGTTTCATCTGCAAGCACCGCCAGAAGAGATGGTCCCTTTCTTCCAACGGGTCTTCGAGTGATGCTTACTATGGTTCCACTGACCACCCCGTTTGATCCAGACTGCAGTTCAGCAATGGGTGTAATTGATCTTCTGTCAAGAAACCTGTTTGGAACATGCATAAGCAAATCACCGATTGTTACGATGGAAAGACGCTCCAGAAGGGCTTTTCTGGTTCCTCCAACACCGCGAAGACAGCTAACAGAATCATCAGTTCTCAGACCAATCTCCTCTTCAGGGGTTGACGACGGCTTCGTAAATGTATAATTCAGGCCATACTGTAAAGCCACTCAACGGAGGTACAACCTTGATGAGCGACCAGAAATCCACACGAATTGACCTTGAAAATAAGATAGCAAATGACAAAGATGATGTCGATGCAAGGCTCAGTCTTGCTCATATCTATATGACGGACAATAACCCTGACGCCGCCTGCCCGCTTTATTACGATATTCTGAATTCCGATCCGGAAAATGCTGAAGCGTACATGGGTCTCGGACTTGCCTGGGGCTTCTCAATTCTCGAGAATATCCCTGCTGTGGAACTCCATGGAGATGATGTGGATGAAGAGGAACTGCTGATAAAAGCCATAGAATTTCTCGAGCGTTCAATTGAACTTGATCCGGAAACAACAACTTCACTCAACGCCCTTGCCAGACTGTACATTGTGAGAAGTCTGGAAGATGAGGCAATTGATATGTTCAAGCAGTCTTTGCTCATAGACCAGGCCCAGCACGGTGTTCTTGAAGAACTTCAAAAACTTACAGGAACCCCTGTGTGGAGACTTCTAGAGAAAGATGTCTATATGGGCGATTTCGAAGAATAGTAACGCCAGTACTTCAACTATTCCCTGCTCGAGTTCTTGCTCTGATAAGAGAGGTCAGTACAGAGGCTCTGGGGCATTGACCCGGTAACCTTTTTTCGCACAACCCTGTAAGGAAATCAATCTCTGTAGGCAGTTCTTTCTCTATATCCTGAAGCATGCTGCATCTGTTGGAAGAGTTCTTCAGAAGCCAGGTGAGGATATCATCACCTGCAACTCTTGATTCGCGGGTGGGCATAAGTTTGGAAACTTCCAAAGAAAGCCCTGTGATCAAAGGCAGAAGACCTGCCTCTATCAGTTTGTTATTCTCCAAGCCTGCAAGAGCTGCTATGGGATTGATTATGCTGTTGGCATACCACTTGGCCCATCTGAACTCATTGATTTCAGCAACCTCTTGAAATGGTATATCTGAATTACGGAAAAGACCGGCAATATCTCCACGGGCAGATCCGTAGATAGATCCTTCAGTGGTAGAAACTGAAAATTGTCCTGTTTTTCTGAAACCAATGGAGAGAACGCCGTACTCCACTTCCCCTGCCAGTTCACCCCACTCTTCTTCAAGATTCATTCCGTTGGACAGGCAGAGTATCTTTCCGTTGCTGATCCTTCTGATATCTGAAGCAGCGTTTCGAATAGAAAAAGCTTTCAAGGCGGAAACGACAACAGCCCTGTGGGAAACACGATCTATGGCTGTATGAAAAATCTCAGCAGATCGGTTAATGTATCCACCAGCGGTGTACAGCTGTCTTCCTTCAGGTGTGCCTCTGGGACCAGCAAGGATAATCTTTCTGCTGGAAGAGGAAAGAGCCACGGCAACCGTGATTCCAACAGCGCCGTGGCCCACAACCACAATGTCGGACATAATACCTGTCTAGGATTCGGTTTCGGCTTCTACCTCTTCATCAGTATGAATTTTGTCCCGAACATAATCGATGGTTTCCTCTACCTTTGCACGACCGTCAGAATAGATCTTTTCCGCTTTCTCCCGACCGTCATGGTAAATTTTCTCTGCTTCAATCTTGCCTTTTCCGTATATCTCTTCACCCTTGTGATAGGTTTCTTCCGCACCATCTTTTATTCTCTTACGGGTTTCTTCTCCCTTTGCAGGAGCGTAAAGAAGTGCAACCACTCCACCAGCAAGCAGTCCAGCTGCAAACGCCCAGAATTCTCCTTTGCCTCTCTCGCTCATATCAAGCCTCCTTTGATACTGCCGCTCATTTCCCGCAGCATTGTTTGTATTTCTTACCGCTGCCACAAGGGCAGGGATCATTTCTTCCTATTTTTTCGTCATCCCGCTTTACTGTCTGCTGCTTTCCTTCGGCATTCCTGCCTGGTCCTGATGCAGGACCACCGGCTGGAGACCTTAGACCCGGATGAACAGCTCTACCCACAGGCCCCTGCTGCCGTTGAATTTTAGAAGCAGGCCACAAAGATAATATCTGCCTTACTGCCTGTTTGTCAACTCCATCAAGCAGCTCTTCGAACATATTAAATGCTTCCTTCTTGTACTCGACAAGAGGGTCTCTCTGAGCATACGCCCGAAGTCCAATACCGGATTTAAGGTGATCGAGTGCGTAAAGATGATCTCGCCACCGGGCATCAATAGAGCTGAGAACAGACCATTTCTCAAGGTCGAGAATAAGTTGTTCCCCGAGCTTCTCTTTCTTCTTACTGTAGAAATCCATTACCAGGTCAACAAGTTTTAATCGAAGCTTTTCCGCGTCATTGAATTGTTCTCTTATCCCGTCAAGTTTAAACACTGCTCCGGAAATATCTCGAAGGGATACAACCACACCTTCCATATTCCATTCGTGGGGTTGAGAATCGTCAGGGATGAACTCCATTAATCCGTTTTCTACCACCGCTTCAACCATCTCACGGATCTCATCATCAAGACCTTCGCCGGTAAGAGCCTGAAGTCTTCTTTCATAAATAACTTCACGCTGACGATTTACCACATCATCATACTCTAGAAGATGCTTTCTTATTCCGAAGTGGTACTGTTCAACCCGCTTCTGAGCCTGTTCGATCGATTTCGTAAGAAGGGCATGCTCAATAGGCTCGCCCTCTTTCTCCTGGCTCTTCTTCAGAAAATCAATGATCTTCTCACTGGCGAACAGGCGGAACAGATCATCCTCGAGAGAGAGATAGAATCTGCTTCCACCTCTGTCTCCCTGTCTTCCGCTTCTTCCTCTGAGCTGACGGTCTATACGGCGGGATTCATGCCTTTCAGTGCCGATAACGAACAAACCGCCTTCACCATCGTCCAGATGCTTCACGTCCTCAGACAGCTTGATATCAGTTCCTCGGCCAGCCATGTTGGTAGCTATAGTGACAGAGCCTTTTTGACCGGCTCTGGTGATAATTTCCGCTTCCTGCTCATGGTGCTTGGCATTCAAGACATTGTGGATGATCTTTCTTCTCTTAAGAAGCTTCGACAGAAGCTCCGACACTTCCACAGATACAGTACCCACAAGCACAGGTTGTCCACTGGTATGCCTTCTTGCTATTTCATCAATTATAGCACCGTACTTCTCACGCTTGGTAGCGAACACCCTGTCATTGTGATCAACTCGCGCAATTGGCCTGTTGGTGGGTACAACAGCAACATCTATCTTGTAAATGCTGCCGAATTCCTCTGCCTCTGTTTCAGCAGTACCAGTCATGCCTGCGAGCTTACTGTACATTCTGAAGTAGTTCTGAATGGTTATTGTGGCCAGCGTCTGAGTCTCATTTCGGATCTCTACATTTTCCTTGGCTTCAAGAGCCTCATGCAGCCCGTCACTGAACCTTCTTCCAGGCATGGGTCTGCCGGTGAACTGATCCACAATAACAACACGCCCCTGATCCATAACATATTCCACATCTTTTTCGTAAAGCTGATAAGCCTTCAAAAGTTGATCTATGTTGTGGAGTGCTTCGGCCTTTGAAGAATGGTTCTCATAGATCTGCTTCTTCCTCTCAAGCTTTTCCTGCTGGGAAATATCCTGAATTTCCAGCTCTGCCATATCATCACCGATGTCGGTGATAAGAAAGAAATCAGGATCTTCCGGGGACAAAAGCTTCCTGCCAAGATCGGAAACTGAAACAGATTTCTCGCGCTCATCAATGGCAAAGTAAAGACCGTCATCCAGCTCGTGAATATTCTTGTCTCGAAGTCTTTCTCCTTCAACGCGCTTCACCGCCGCAACCCTGTCAGGGTCACGCATGGCTTTGGCCAGGCGACGATGCTTTGGAGCCCCGCGCCTTGCCTTCAGGTAAAGAGTTGCCGCATCGTGATGATCTCCACTGTCCCACAGATCATTGGCGTCAGCTGCAATGGTGTTAACCAGTTCCGACTGCTTTCTAACCAGCCTGGCAACCACAGATCGATACTCTATGTATCTGTTTTTGTTTCTGGCCACAGGGCCGCTGATGATCAGAGGAGTCCTGGCCTCATCAATAAGAACACTGTCGACCTCATCAACGATGGCATAGTGATATCGGCGCTGAACCCGCTGCTCCAGTCGCACTGCCATGTTGTCTCTGAGATAATCAAATCCAAACTCGCTGTTAGTACCGTAGGTTATATCACAGTTGTACTGTTCTCTGCGCTGATCCGGAGTCATTCCACCCTGAATACAACCGATAGAGAATCCCAGATACTCGTATATAGGTCCCATCCACCTTGCATCGCGAAGGGCCAGGTAATCATTTACTGTAACCAGATGAGCACCTGCTCCAACAGGAACACCGTCAATAGATTCAAATATCCAGTTGCTAAACTCGTCCCCGAACTTTTCGGAAGCCTTTTCTTTCCAGTCCGGATTAAGCTCAAGCCCGTTGAGGTACATAGGCAGAACTGCCACAAGAGTTTTACCTTCGCCGGTAGCCATTTCCGTTATCATTCCCCGGTGAAGAACAATGCCTCCTTTGAGCTGAACGTCGTACGGAACCATATTCCATTCTGTTGGATGACCGCTTACATCCCAGGACACTCCAAGGTTTCTTCTGCATACCTCTTTTACCACAGCAAAAGCCTCAGGAAGAAGATCGTCAATGGTTTCTCCCTGAAGAAGCCTTATCCTGAACTCTCTGGTTCGGCCTTTAAGATCCTCATCAAACAGCGTTGCAAGCTCAGCAAACTCAGCATTGATTAAATCAACCTGAGGTTCAAGACTTTTCATCAATTTAGCCTGACTGTCACCCATGATCATTTTGAAAAATTTTCCAATAGCGCCCATTACGGAAACTCCTCCATACATATTCCGGCGGTAACAAAACCGCCTGCGGTTGCTCCGGCTATATCCGCTGCAAGATCCCCAAGTTGAAACCCGGAACCGCGCAAGCCATCATAAATTTCTTTTAACAAACCAAACCCAGCAGTAATAACCATTGATTTCACCGGTTCAGAGGATGCTGCTGTTGCAACAGAAGAAAACGAAGCGGAAAAAGCGAAATGGTTCCATTTGTCAGACGCAGCAATAGAAGCGCATCCACAAGTGAACATAACAAATACAAGAGAACTCATGCACACAATAAATCTCAAATCGGCTCACCGTACCCTGCAGATACGCTGGTAAATTCATTTAGCAGGTCAAGAAGAGAGTCGGATTTAACCGCCCACAAACTGTCTCCGCTCCAGAGAGAAGACGATTCTCTAAGACAAGGAACTGCATTCATCAGCTCCCCGGATCTCATGAGCTCTCTACCGTAAAAGTACAGTTTCCAGCCAAGATCAGCTGAAGAAGACGGAGTCCGTCTTAGTTCCCATGCTCTTCTTGATGCTTCAATTGACCCGAGTGGGTCACCAAGAGCATCATATATTGAAGAAGCTGTCTGCCAGAAATAAAAATCCCCAGTACCGGTCTCCTTCAATATCTCAAACTGGGAAACTGCTTCCTCCAGATGGTCTGCCCGGATCAACTGACCAATCAACAGGCTTCTGTAGAATTC
>JAGLDB010000065.1 GCA_023145935.1 Candidatus Sabulitectum sp.
TCATAAACTCTCATCATCCCCCAGTCGGGGTGAGCTGACGAAATACAAGCCGCTGCAGATGCAACAAGAGGAGCAGCAAAACTGGTGCCTCCGCCTGTGGAGTAACCTGTTCCGTTGTAAGTTGCGAACACAGCATTGAGCCCCCTGGCACAACCATCAGGCTTGAACCTGCCATCGGCAGTCGGGCCGCGGCTGGAGAAGTTTGCGATCAGTCCTGCTCCGTCAACTGCACCAACAGCAAATACTGAATCTCCGTCTGCCGGAGCAACAAGGCTGGTCTCTCCCGGGCCGCTATTGCCGGCAGAATTCCAGACAACCATACCTCTTGAGGCGGCAATGTCTGCTGCGATGGTGGTAACTGCAGTGTTACCGTCCATCTGGCTTGGTTCGTACCAGTCTATATAACCCAGTGAACTGCTCACAAGATCAGCGCCGCCTGACTCTAGCCACTCCAGCCCGGCCACCCAGAAATCTTCTTCCTGCTCATATTCATCACTGACATCCTCAGTTTTTGCAAGAATGAAAGAAGAGTTAAAGGCACCGCCCACAAAGGAACCCGGCTGGTATCCTGCAATAACGGAAAGCGTCTTTGTTCCGTGCGAAGGGTGACTTGACGAATCCTCCTGCTGCCATCCCACTATGCTGTCGTTGTTAACGAAGTCCCATGTGTCAAGAACATCTGCAGACTGAAGACAAGGGTGAACAAGCTCAAAACCGGAATCAAGCATACCAATAACCACCCCGGTGCCGGTCCATCCACGCTGATGCAGAGCTAAAATATTCACCTGTTCAAGCTGAGACATTGAAAGACCGTAAGCATCAGGCGCAGGAATATCTTCAGAGGGTGAGAAATTCGATACTCCCACAGACCGTACTTCCTGAACAAAAGGTTTTGCAAGAAGCAACTCTACCTGAGACGGTGTAAGCCTTACGGTCACCGCATTCAGATACCGAGACGAAGTTCTTACGGAAGATAAGGCGATTCCCTCCACTTCCAGGACATATGCGAAATAAGGAGGCAGATCATATACATCGGCTGTTGTAAAGCCTGCAAGCACTCTTCTGTCTGCAGAAGATCCCTCCAGAATATCCACAGAAGCCATCTCCAGCCTCTGCTCCACATCAGCACCGCGGTCGCTGAAAATAACCCAGTACAGCCCGTCTTCAGGCAGAGAGCTCTGAAGAAAGGCTGTGATAAGAATAAGAAGTATCATCAGGTCTGGGATTGATCTTCCCACTGCCAGATCTGGTACTCACCATTTTCGTTGGGCTTGCACCGGAATATGGCGTTGCCTACAGCTCTGAATCCGCTGATCTCGTCATCGTCCCAGTAGTAGACCTTCAGTTCAAAGGAGCGTACAAGCTCAAGAGTCACACCTGTTGAATCGCCATACCATATGCTTTCTGTATTTCCCTCAAGGGTCAACTCTATGATTTCCGCATCTGGACTGCCAAACATGTTTCTGGTCATGCTCTCTTCGATGTCACGCCCCCATGATTCATCAATTATGCCGTTTCCGGTGTAGTCATCCCAGTCGGTTTCCAGAAGCAGGAATTCGAACTCTTCATGCAGACACTCCAGATAAGCGTCAATGTCTTTTGTCTGATAGGCTAGTTGAAGGTTGGCTACAACTTTGTATGCACTGTCCACAGGGGAATAGTAGCCTGACTGTCCGGGCTCATCGCCGCTTTCAGGGCTGAAAAGACAGGCGGACCCCACCAGTGCCAGAGTGGCTACCGCCATAAGCAGTGTTCTTTTTTTGCGCATATTCATAATCGTTCCTCCAGAAATAGAAATAGGAGACTTTCACAACATCTATCAGGAATATAACCGATTCGAAGTGAGTTTGTTCCCGAACCTGGAAGCTCTGCACTTCCCACCTTCACCACTGCCAAGACTGTATTGAATAAACCTGGCCCTGGCGGGGTATCATTTTCGCGGGGAAATGTGAAATAAATGGATGGACTCGCATCCTTTTCGTGAAACGATCCTTCAACGGTCTACCCTTCTTTCCTGCAAAAAAGACTGAGGTTGACTTCAGCTGTGTTATTGGCGATTTTTGGTGTAATTGGGGTTAGTATGATCGGGTTAAGCAAGGGGGCTTTTCTGTTTAGTTATTTTGTTGCAGCGCTGTCACTTGTGTCTGTTTCCACTGTAGATGAAGCTATCGAGCTTTATAACATGGGAGACAGTCCAGGGGCTATTGTAGCTCTGGAAGAGATGATCAGCACCGGTTCGCTCTCTTTTGATGAAGAGCTGAGAGCCTGGGACAGGCTGGGTAGTTCATACTATGCAATGGGCAACAGCAGTGCTGCAAGCGAGGCATATACCGAACTTCTTCGTCTGGATGTTTACTACGATCTGAGCCCCAGAGCAAATCCAAGGCTTCAAGCGCTTCTGAACAGTGTCAGAGACAATATTATGGCATCTGCCATGGTGAGAAGTGAACCTGCTGGAGCATTTGTCACCCTGGATGGACAACTCATGGGTGTAACACCCATTATGCTTGACGGACTGCTGGGTGGTAATGTTTACGAGGTCGATGTTTACCAGGTAGGGTATGCCACTGAATTCTTTTCTCTGGTGGCACAACCCGGATTCAGTCATATGCTTCAGTTTGAGCTAAACATACTTCCGGACCAGGCATCTGTTGCTGTTGCAGTTAATACAGGCCAGGTTGCTGCTGAAAACCAGGGCGGGCTGCCAGCAGTGCAAACAAGCGAACACACAGAAATCCAGGGAAACCCCGGGAATTTAAATTCTGACGAAATGGTTGCTTCTCCATTCGAAACCTCCGATGAGATCAGCAGGCCTTCTGATGAACTGATCGCCTCACCTTTTGAAACGGCAGATCATACCGGCACTCCCGCAGAAGAACCGGTGCAGGTCGCCGAAGCAGTAAACACAGGAACCACACAGACTCCACCACAAAGCACCGCTGACCTTCTTGCCATGCTATCCGGTGAAGGAGGTATTGATATGGCTGCGTTGAACAGCAGCGGCACACTTACCAGCGGAGGCGGTACAACTATCGGGCTTGCTGGCTCTACCGGGGGCAGATCGGGTATCGTATCATCAGGAGTGGCTGCTCAGGCAGAGGCCATGGGACGGGAAATAATGGTCTTCTCTGACATCTCAAGCTTGAGTACTCCAACGGTCTCAGGGTCGGAAAACTATTCATCGCGAACTGCGGATCAAATAGCTGAACTTGTGTCTGAGAAACGCGGAAGCGTGATGTATGTGTACAACAAGCATCTTCGCACCGACCCGCTTCTTATGGGCCGTGTGGATGTTGCAATGATGATACACCCAAGCGGCAGAGTGTCTGATGTGGAGATTGTCGAATCCAATATGTACAACCGGGCATTTGAACTTGAACTGGTTAGCTCGATTGAACAGTGGCGTTTTGGCAGCGTAAATTCAAGCGAGGGCCCTCTTCCCATCCAACTGCCATTCAGTTTCAACCCCTGACCCATCAATATAAAAAAACACTTGAAAGGACATAATGGACAGAAATAAGGTTCTGGACATCCTTACAGAATGTGATGCCCTTCTGGAGGGACACTT
Source organism: Candidatus Sabulitectum sp. (assembly GCA_023145935.1). The sequence continues at coordinate 3,569 of JAGLDB010000065.1, forward strand.
CAGATACACTTCAGGAAAACATGGAAAACTGTATTTTGAAAAGATTAAAGTTGCCTGCCGACCTGATCTTGTAATGGAGCTAGGCAGAATGACAGCACAGCAGATGGAAGACATCAAAAACAGCTTTGATGTTGTCTGCGCTCCTGCATTCGGTGCCATTGTCTTTGGTTTCGCTACTGCGCATGCCATGGGCAAACCATTTGCTTTTCTTCAGAGGGATGCTGACGGAGTTATGGGTATCCGGTCCGGTTTTAAAAGCGTAGTAGAGAATGCAAGAGTTCTTCTTGTTGAAGATGTTGTTACCACAGGCGGAAGTGTAAGAGAAGCCATAGCAGTTTTGAATGATCATAATGCAACTGTTGAAATGGTCGGTCTTCTGGTTGACAGAACCAACGGCAAGCTTGAATTGCCTGCTCCCTACCGCGCTCTACTCACAGTTAAGGCGGAGAGCTGGGATCCTGATGAATGCCCTATGTGCAAAGAAGGAATTGAAGTTACAAAACCCGGTTCCTCCGGAAAGAAAAACTGACAAAGCATCTCATCCGGGAATACCGTATTCCCAGGTGCTCCGCATTCAGTTCTCTACTGATAACTGACTGAATCGCCAGACGCCGGCGTTCAGAAGAGGATGGTATTCCCTCTTTTCAAACAGAGTAGAAATTGAATCTATCAATTCACTGTCGGGCTCAAGATGCCCCCAGAGAAACCACAATTCTACCGGTTTCCTCAAGGCAACACTTCTTCTTACTTCGATGAAATCCTGTGGCTCCACAGCTAAAAGATCAACTGCCAGATCAGAGGATAATTTCTGAAAGTAGTAATCAAAATAGAATGCGTTCCAGGCTGAGGCCACGATCATTGTCTCATGCCCCCTACTGCTGTTACCCACTGCGAATGCTACTGCTTCTCTGAACTGATGTCTGTGGGGCTCTGTGTAGTGTTTGCGGACCATGAAGAGAGAAAACAGCATATAGCAGCAGAGAAAAACAATTACTGAATACCTGAGCCACGCTCTGGAAAAGATAGTGTGAATTGCTGCAGCCATTAAAAGAAAAACAGCAGGCAGAGCAACCATCATGTTCCGCAGGGTGAAAACCGGGGTGAAAGCAACTGAGATCAATACAGAAACTGCAAGGGGAAGAATCACCCACAGAAACGGTACGGTAATACCACTGGAAGTGAATCTTTCACCGTTTGTTTTCTTTGCAAAGTAAGTGAACAAGCCGGATAGAATAAGAGTACCAAATGCTGCCATCATGAACTTGGACCAACCCAGGTATTCAAAAAAGAGCAGGGCCACCGTTCGCAGAGACGGGACGGTGATATAGCTCCCAGAGACCGATTGAGCCAATGCGTACGGTACCCATGGAAGAAAGACCAGAAAAGGCACAACGCAGACACCAGACGCTTTTAACCTGTTACGCTGTAAACTGATCGAGTATAAAACAAGAATTACTGATTCAATTACCAGAATCAGCAAGCCGAAATAGTGAATGTATTCAAGAAGAATGCCCACAGTTATAAATGCGGCAACACCTGCTCCCCCCATCGTTCTTCCCGCCTTCATCCTCCCAATAAAGCCTGCGAGCAGATAAACAGATACAGAAGTAAGCAACATCATTATTGTGTAGGGTCTTGCCTCCTGGCTAAGCCATATATGAACTGGAGATACAGCAAGAAATAGAGACGCAGCAAGACCTGTGGACCAGTTCAGCAGGCGTCTTCCAAGAAGAAAGATCAATGGTATGGTAAGTATCCCTGCTAAAGCAGAAGGAAGCCTGAGTGCAGTGGAAGAGTTTCCGGCGGTTCTTTGAACGAAGAACATGAGAATCTGGTAACCCGGAGGATGTATGTCTGGAGCTACCCCTTTTGAAATAACATCCCCAACAGTTGCGAAACTGCTTCTGTAACAGGAGGCAAGTTCATCATTCCACAAAGATTCCCGACCTATGCTGTGAAAACGAAGAATGCTTCCAAGAATAACGATCAGGAACAGGAAGAGATACCTCTGCTGAAACAACCTACTTGCCTGCGGCAGGGTCCTGGTCGAAAAATGTACTGAGTTGTCTGTACACCTCTGGGGCGCGCGCTTTCATCTTTTCAGGTTTTTCAAAGAAATACTCTACGGAACAGGCAAAGAACTCAGCAGGATTGGTACCTGCATAATCACGGAGTACAGATCTGTGCGAATGCACTTTCTCAAACTCGAACTGCATTGCCTGCGCCCATGGCCTGTATGATCCCAGATTAAGCTCATCGGGAGTTCCGTCCGGTCTCCGGCCATCAAGTACATGCGCAAACTCATGGTAACCAACATTGAAACCATCGTTCTCGTGGGCAAAACTGTTTAAAAGATGGGGCAGAGATAGAATAACTCCACCCTGAGAGTGTACCATTCCAGCAGCAGTAAAGCCTGATTGTGATTTCGTGGAGTAATTCCCTTCAGGAGAAAACCCTCCAGGGTAGATAAGTATCTCTCCAAAATTGTAGTACTCCCACCCCGGTCTCCGGAATGTGAGCCTCACAGCAGATGCTGCCACAAGAGCTTTTACTTCATCGGTGATCTCAATTCCGTCAACACCGTCAATTGAGTGTTCCGAGAGAAAGATTGCAATATTTGATTCATAGACACTTTTGTCGGCAGTGGAAAGATTCTTGTAGAAACTGACCTTATCCATGAGAACTCTTCTTATGTTTTCGGCTAAGCCTTTTTTAGCGATCCTCTCTCGTCTTGAAAACTTTTGAAGATAAATGAAAAAGTAGAGAATACCAGCACCTGCAAGAAGAGGAAGAAAAATTATCAGCCCCTTACCGGTGATAATAAAAGGTATGCTTAAAAGAACAGAGGACGCCGCAGTAAGCAACGCCCTGTTTCTGATTCTTTTTTCCGGAAAAACTTCCACTCTCCGCCTAAACCTCAGCCATGAAGTGGCGCTCGATCATGATTCTCTTCAGCTCAAGCTTGAAGATCTCGCGATCACGAAGTTCACTGGCAAGTTCCTGCTGCGCTGTGTCCAGCTCGGTCTTTTCCAGTCTGAAAGCTTTGAATGCCTTGCTGTATGCCTGTCTGGCAGCTGCAAGCTCTTCCGGCTCTATCTGTTTCTTCTCTTCAGTACCCTCAAGAAGTTTCTTTGCGTTCTCGAATGCTATTCTGGCCTGTGCAGCCTGTTCAGTTTCAGTCTTGACTTCTGCCCTGAACTGCTCGATCTCTTCAACACTGAAATTCATCTCGGACTTGATTCTTCCCTCGAGTTCATCTAAAACAGGGGTCAGGAACAGCTTCAACTCATGGATATAGTTGGCATAACGAACAACAGTAAGGTTCAGCTTCTTCTCTTTACGAACATTGCTGATGGTGACCAGCTTCTCCTGCCAGCTGTGAAGCTGGTTCAAGCTGAATGAAAGTTCACGGCGAAGTTCGTTCTTGTCGTGAATATCACTTTTAAGTCTTTTTTCAAGTGTGTTATGCTGATTCACAATATATCTCCTTATTTCTTTAATATCATGCACTTATTAATTGCTTCTCGCAGGCGGGTTTATGCCACCAAAATGCTCTTATGTCAAGAGTTATACATTCAGCAGAAAAATCAGCTTCCTCTGGAATCATGCAAAAGCTGCAAATATCTGTAGCTTTTACTCAGCCCTTTCCGGGGATTCAGACCCAGTATCCGTGATGCACTGGAAACTTTTAATTGTGAATCCGACTCGATCTCAACATATTTTCCGAAGAACAGACTGTCCAGGCAAATGTGTGTATCTTCACCAAGTGACCATATCTCACGGGTTTTTTCGTACTGGAACACAGTTGCATAACCAAGAGCGCTCAACATCTTCTCTGCCTGGAGAAAAGGAATTGACAGCAATGTTTCATGCTCTTTCCGTATCTTCATAGCTCCCGGTTGCCTGGGCTCCTTTACAGTCAGGATAACATCACTGCCAAAGTCCCTGAGCCTTAAGAGTGTTCCGGAACCTTTGAGAGATCCATCAGGGAGATCATAAACTGTATTTCTTTCCTCTGTAGCTTTGCAGATCAATAGCGCACCGGCCTGCCGGAGATTCTTTCTTATTCTTAAAAAATCCTTAACCGGGTATTTGAGTTCAACTTCGGTGTACATCTCCAGCTCCTCTTAACATTTGCATTTGACCTGAGGCTTCTATTATTATAAATTAGCGCACTACGGAGGAGGACTAGTCTAATTGGTAAGGCAGCGGATTTGAAATCCGCCGGGTTAATCACCCTTCGGGGTTCGACTCCCCGGTCCTCCGCCACCCTTTCTTCCGCAAACAGCCCAAACATCGTTTTTCTTCTGCAGTAGTAAAGCAGAGAAGGAGTGATATGCCCGATTCCATATTTATTGGAGACAAGCAGCTGATCGTTCCGGGAGATCGCATACTGGTCAGCCCCCCGGTGGCCGGGGAAAGAACGGATTCAGGGTTGTATGTACCGGATTCTGCTGTGGACAAAAGAAAAGTAATGGCAGGATGGGTAGAGGCTGTCGGCCCGGGCTACCCTGTTCCTGATCCTGGAGGCTCTTCTGACGAACCATGGAAAACCTCTGATACCCCTGCTGTAAAGCACTACCCGCTTCAGGTGGAAAAGGGCGATTATATACTCTATGTAAAAAGTGCAGCGTGGGAAATTCGTCTGGACACTGGCAAGTTCTTTGTGGTTCCTTATTCCTCGGTTCTGGTCATACTTCGTACACCACTGGAAGACTGATTCCAACTTTCCAGTCAATTTGATTTAAGATGTTCATGGGTGGAGCAGACTGAAATACCAGTTAAAAGAGTGTTGCCAGAAGGCTTGTATCCGCTATTTTCCAGTAACTGTTTTCCCAGACCATTCGGAAAGAAATTGAGGCACCGTTGAAATATAATATTACAACAGTAGCATCTCTGCCCTGCATGCTAACCGTCTCCTGCTCTATCTGCTCATCGGGTTGAAGATGAATCTCCCCCATGATCTTTCCGAAAATTTCCTGGTCACTGAGCCCTTGAAAATCGGAAATGGTAAGACGCCCGCGGTATCTGTTGTGAAGAAGACTTTCAGCAAGAACCGGATCCAGCTCGACAAGTGCCCTGATCTGATCAAAAAAACTTGTAAAAGTTCTGTACAGATCATCGGTAAATATTTCTTCCAGAGCATATCCGTCCTGATATGTAACTGCATCAAGAAGATCATAGGCAGTATCCAATGGAGATGAATACACAACCGCCGTTATTGACAATAGAAACACAACAAACCTGATTCTCATATTTCCCTTATCTATCTGTTATGATGTTAGTTACAATCATTATTTGTTAAACTACCCGACGACCCTCTGCTATCCAGGTTCGCCCAGCCCTTTGAACTTCGATGTACACAGGCAAAGCTACCGTGCCAAGACAATGAATACCTTTACCAAGATCAACAGATCTCAGGGAAGTTTTCCCCTGCCCTCTCAATACTACCCTGCCTGCCGCAGGAAGTTTCAGGTACAACTGTCCATCATGCACAGCAGAGCGGTACTCAGAGGCATCTCCGGCAATAGCGTTGCTGATGAAGCATCTGCCCTGTCTGAGAGCTTCAGTGAACTGTGAAGGCTCCTGAAAGGGTTTATCGAGAAGAATGTGGGTTCTTACCCTCTGAAAAAGCATCCGATAACCGAATACCTCTCTACCGAATATTTTGTGTGCGTGAGCATCAGCACCGCCCACAAGACACCCGCCGGTTTCAAACCACATATCCACAGCTTCCTTCCGGGGGCTCTTAACTTTTTTATCCGGGAAATTAATACTGTTTAATCCGTTAAAAATATTAACCCGGCGCTTCCAGTTGCTCATCCAGTTCCAACCCTCTATGCCGCTAACAGGAACATCCGTTCCAAATCCCCACGGGTATTCTCCATAACCGGGGATAAGAGGTCTGACCTCCACAGGGTGGGCTATAATTGCGATACCATTCATTGACAGAACATG
>JAGLDB010000066.1 GCA_023145935.1 Candidatus Sabulitectum sp.
GGGCAAGCGGATTCTCTATTTCCTGCCCGTCTCCCAGACATACCGGGACCTTGCCGAATCTAGTCTGCCACGGGGTGAAGTTCTCATTTATCAGTTGTTTACCCAGCTCTTTCACAGTCTCGGATACAGTTCCCGGGTGGGCAATAATTGATCTGGCTGAAGCCGGGCCAACCCCTTCCAGATTCTGGTAGAGAAGCCTTGGCGTGACATTTGCCTGAAAGAGCGTCTGTACTTTTTCTGAACCCCATTCCTCCGGTGGAAATCCTGATGACGGGGGAGATTTGTAGATAACTCCCGGGGATATTGCTCTGAACCGGTTAACACCGGAAAGAACTTTCCTGAGACAGGCAAGAATTCTGTTGTCTGTCTGCCTTACAAGTATGATGTTTGCATTTCTGCCTGTGCCCTCGAAGATCAGTCTGATACCGCCGGCGTCATAGGGAGTTCTGCTGGAGAAATGAATCTCGATAACCCTGTCGACACCCTGCTGGATCACCTTTTCTACAGGAGCACCCTTTAGATGGTGTTCCCATGAAGGTGAGTCCGGGGGAATGGTGGAAGCTTCTTTTGTCCACCAGAGCCCCGGAGAATCCGGTTTTGCATGGAGATGCAGCCACCCCACACCAAACCCCAGTGAAAGAGTGGATGACGATGTCATTCCAACTGCTCCGCAGGTGCGGTTCTTTATTTTTTGCTCTATGAGAGGACGCAGGGCGCTGTAGTATATGCCTTCCATTACTTTTCTTCCTGATGAAAAATAGTTCTGTCCAGCTGTCGTTGTTTCTTGTAATCGTAATCGGGGTCGAATTCAATTGTTCCAAATAATGCTACTATTTTCATCTGTTCACGGTGTTTCTCTTCAAATTCTACTTGTTTGTTTTTTTCTGTTTGCTTTTCTGTCATATTCATCACCTTAACGAGAGTATCACATTTTTAGATGTGCATAGTCAAGCTGTTACAATCTGTTACCGGGTTTCAGTGGACAATCGACTCGGCTCTATAGATAATAAGATATGTACAGGAGCAATCTCACCGAGGGGAATTTTCTTTTATGGAATCTATGACAGGGTTTGGAAATGGGTCGCAAGTTATTGATAAGTATAGAATTACTGTTCTTGTTAAGTCTGTGAACAACAAAGGGCTCGGTCTGCACTTCAGGATGCCCCGGGAGGCCGCCCATCTGGAGGAGGCACTTTACAGGCGGGGGAAAGAACTTTTCTCCAGGGGTAGAATAGATGTAAATGTTTCGGTGGAATCTGATTCCGGAGGAGCACTGCCGGAGCCGGATATAACCCTGGCAAGAGCCTACCTTGATGGTGCAGACAAGCTGGGGAAAGAATTTTTCCTCACTTCCAGCCCTGATGCATTCAGGCTGGTCACACTGCCGGGGATGATGCGTGTGCCTGATCCATCTGATGGGGAGGGGTTCGATGAAAACCTGCTCTCTGCTGTAGAAAAGGCATTCCAGGGGCTTCTGGAATCTCGCCAGGAAGAGGGGAATGGGCTTGCTCTAATGTTTGCCGAGAACCTGAAACAGATCGGTGAGCTTTCCGGCCCTGTTTTCCGGGGGCATGGAGAGCGGGTTGCACATCTTTTCTCTGAGCGTAAGAAAAGAATTTCTGAACTGCTTGGAGATGCTGCAATTGATGAAAACAGGCTTGCACAGGAAATGGCTCTGCTCTCTGACAGAATAGACATAGCAGAGGAATACCAGAGGCTTGCAGCGCATGTTAAATCCGGTCTTGCTGTTCTTGCAGACAACAGATGCGGCAGGAAGCTGGGCTTTATTCTTCAGGAGATGCACAGAGAGCTGAATACAATGGGTTCAAAAGTAGATAATTCCGAAGCAGTACACCAGGTTATCGAGATGAAGGATATTCTGGGTGGTCTTCGGGAGCAGGTGGCAAATGTTCAGTAGCGGAATGCTTTTTGTTCTGGCAGGTCCGTCAGGTGCAGGGAAAACAACACTGGCACATCATCTTGTGGGCAGGAAGGACGGAACTGTTTTTTCTGTGTCTACAACTACCCGGGCTTCCCGGGGTGAGGAAATTTACGGCGAGGATTATTTTTTTGTGGATGACTCCGAGTTTTCCCGTCGGATCGAGAGTTCCTATTTCCTCGAGTGGGCCCATGTTCATGGGAACAGATATGGAACTGAAGGTGCATGGGTTCGTGAACAAATGGCCAGAGGCAGAAGTGTTGTTCTTGATATTGATGTTCAGGGGGCTGTGCAGATAAAGGAAGCAATGCCTTCGGCAGTGCTTATTTTTGTGCTGCCAGCCAGCAGTGATGTGCTTCGCAAGCGGCTGGAACAGAGGAATACCGATTCGGATAAAACTGTTGAAAAGCGAATGAAAGCTGCTGCGGGAGAAGTCTCTTTCATGGGTGTTTTTGATTACTTCGTCTGCAACGATGTTCTTGAAGAGGCCAAGTCAGAGGTTGAAAGCATTTTCCTTGCAGAGAGTATGAGACTTCGTAACATCGGCTGGCCTGTACAGGCTCTTGACTATCACAAGGGCTATACCGCTGGTCTCAGCTTCTGGAGAGGTAAAAGAGTTGTTGTTGCGTCGGGGCCAACCCGTGAGATGATCGATGACGTCAGATTTGTCTCCAATCGATCAAGTGGCTTGATGGGGGTTTCTATGGCTGAGGCTTTTCTTGCTGCTGGTGCTCAGGTTGTTCTTGTAAGCGGACCGGCTTTCAATATGGAACCGCCTGGCCCTGTACGGCTGGTAAAAGTCAGCAGTGCCAGTGATATGTTGGAAACCCTTCGAGAAGAGATCATTCATGCTGACCTGCTGGTAATGGCGGCGGCAGTTGCTGATTTTACCCCTGTTTCTTCCACTTCGGGCAAATTGAAAAGAGGAGAGGGCAGTATTGCACTTGCCCTTGAACCAACTCCTGACATCACCAGAGCTCTTGGAAGTTCCTGTCCAGTGATTTCTTTTGCTCTGGAGTATAGAGATGGAGCCGTTGAAAGAGCCAGGAAAAAAATGAAGCAAAAGAACTCGTTTGCGATTTTCATGAACATGGGAGATGAACCTGAAGTGGGCATGGAAACAGCCTGCAATTCTGGAACTCTTTTCTTTGCCTCTAATGAAAAAAGTATTGAAATACCTTTTGGATCGAAGAAATTTGTTGCTTTCGGAATAGCGGCAGCACTTGGGCGTGAAATGGAGAAACAGGATAATGAATAAGATGATAGATCCATTCTGGGAAGCTGTGTCCAGTTTCGGGGTAGATCAGGTATTTGTGCTGCCTGAATGGATCAGGAAGAAAGTTGAAGAAGATCAAGCGGCAATTCCTGAAGGAATACCTGGGAAAATGGCTTTAATGAAGAAGAATCTTGCAGGGTGCATGAAATGTGATCTTGGCTCAACCAGGAAAAATATTGTTTTTGGTGAAGGAAATCCTGAAGCGGGGATACTTGTTGTGGGGGAGGGCCCTGGAGCAAGGGAAGATGAAACTGGCAGACCTTTCGTGGGTCGTTCAGGAAAACTGCTCGACAAGATATTTGCATCCATTGACCTGGATCGGGAGAAATTGTTCATAGCGAATATTGTTAAATGCCGTCCTCCGAATAACAGAACACCCTCTGCCAGTGAATCGGAGACCTGTGGTAAATTCCTGAAACAGCAGATCGAAATAATGAAGCCTGGAATTATTATTGCTCTGGGTGCAAGTGCAGCAAGAACACTTCTTAACACTCGAACAGGCATTGGTCTTCTCCGGGGAGAATTTCACAGCTATATGGATATTCCTGTTCTGGTCACATATCATCCAGCTGCTCTTCTCAGGTCCCCGGCACTGAAAAGACCGGTATGGGAAGACATGAAAAAACTGAAATCTTTTATGGATGAGGCGGGGTTGCCTCGAGAATCCGGAGAAAAATAATGACAGAGGGAAGAAAACAACCGTGGAGCGCTGAAGCCGAAAAATCAGTTCTAGCCGGTGTACTGATCGATCCTGTAATAGCTGTTGAAGTGTTTGCAATATTATCTGAAAGCGATTTCTTCGACAGCAGGCACCGTCGCATCTTTTTAGCTTCCAGGGTAATTGACTCCAGGGGTGAACCGATTGATCTGGTAACCGTTTCAAACGAGCTGGATCGCCTTGGAGAGCTGGAAGCGGCAGGGGGGCTGGAATACATAGCAGCTATCACTGATGATCTTCCATTCCTCTCCAATGTGATCAGTTACAGCAAAATAGTAAAGGATAGTTCTCTGCTCAGACAGTTCTTGTCCATAGCCAGTCAGGGAATGGACAAAGTTTACTCAACCAATGTGGATGCAAGTGAGCTTCTTGATGATGTCAGCCAGAGAATGTTTGATATAGGTACATCTTCCTCTCAAAAGGACTTTTTCAAGGTTGGTGAACTTACCGCTGAAGCCATTAACACATTTAGAACAATGCGTGACGCCAAAGATGGTGTTACAGGTCTGTCCACTGGGCTTGAGCCTCTGGACAGAATGACCACAGGTTTCCATGCCGGTGAAATGAATGTGATCGCTGCCAGACCCGGTGTGGGAAAAACAAGTCTTGCGTTGAACATGGCTCGTAACATTGCAGGGCAGGGAAAAGGGGCAGTGGTGTTCTTCAGTCTGGAGATGACAGCGGATCAGCTTACTCAACGGTTGATAAGTTCAATGGCTGGCGTGGGAATACAGGCCATTATTGACGGCACTCTGGCAGAACATTTTTTTGATGACCTGGACAGGGCGGCTAAAGATCTCAGCAATCTTCCAATATTTATTGATGATAGTCCTTCAATCTCATCTGCGGAGATCAGAGCCAAATCGAGGAGACTTGCGCAAAGGGAAAAAGAGGGGATAGCAGCAATCTTTGTGGATTACCTGCAGCTTATGCAGGGCGACGATGGAGTAGAAAACCATCAGCTTAAAGTGGCAAAGAATTCTTCAGACCTCAAAGGCCTGGCAAAAGATCTGAAAGTTCCTGTTATGGTGCTTTCGCAACTAAGCCGAGGTGCTGCAAAACGAGAGGGGCCTCCAAGGCTCAGTGATCTTCGTGATTCAGGAGCAATCGAACAGGATGCTGATATGGTGATGTTTCTTCACGATGAGAACTCTGATTCCGGAAAGGAAGATGACCGGGCTCGGGGAGGGCTCAGGCGTATTCTTCTAAAAATAGCAAAACAGAGAAAAGGACAGCGTGGTGATATAAGACTTATCTTCAATGCTTCTACCACAACTTTCTACCCTGATGATATGCAGGACGACGGGTTTTAATGGCAGGGAAAAAACCAAGATCTGTTTTCTTCTGTACGGAGTGTGGTGGTGAATCACCGGTGTGGGCTGGCAAATGCCCCCATTGCGGTAGTTGGAATGTCATGGTGGAGGAAGTTGTTGAAGCTTCATCGGCCTCTGTTGCAGGGGGATATCCTGCAAGAGTGGAAGCTGTCAGCATAGTTGATGTAGATACAGAGAATGGAGAGAGGATATCCACCCATATAGGTGAATTTGACAGGGTTCTCGGTGGTGGAGCTTTTAAGGGCTCTGTGATTCTGATCGGCGGGCAGCCCGGCATTGGAAAGAGTACTCTGATGATACAGGCAGCCATGAACATGGCTGCTGGTGGGCTCAAGGTATTGTATGCAACAGGAGAGGAGTCTCCCAGTCAGGTTGCGGACAGAGCCAGAAGAGTTGGAACCCCTTCTGCGAACCTGATGCTTCTTCCAACCACTGACCTTGCCGCTGTTGAGAAGAAGATCCTGACGGATAGTTACCAGATTCTTATAGTAGATTCAATACAGACCCTGCACACAAATCAGCTTTCAAGTGCAGCAGGCTCTGTTTCACAGGTCAGGCAGTGTGCTTCCAGCCTTGTTAATCTTGCCAAACCCAGGGAGTTGACTGTTTTTGTTATAGGGCATGTTACCAAGGATGGGGCTATTGCAGGACCAAAAGTTCTTGAGCATCTTGTTGATGCTGTGGTGAGTTTTGAGGGCGATTCGTTTCACCAGTTCAGGCTTCTTAGAGCAGTTAAGAACAGATTTGGCTCCACCAGTGAGCTTGGCGTATTCGAGATGAAAGAGAAAGGACTGAGGGAAGTTGCAGATGCATCCGGCTATTTCCTTCAAAGAGACGGTGGACTGGGCGCAGGTTCTGCAGTAGCAGCCATCATGGAGGGCACGAGGCCTTTCCTGGTGGAAATTCAGGCTCTGACCAGCACCACCCATTACGGTTTTCCACAGAGAAGGGCTACAGGTTTCGATTCAGGCAGACTTGCAATGCTGCTTGCTGTTCTTGAACGAAGGTGTGGGATTGAACTGGGGAACCAGGATGTGTATGTGAATGTAGCCGGGGGGTTTAATATTGTTGATCCCGGTGCTGATATGGCTGTATGCCTGGCGGTTGCATCCAGTCGATTGGAGAGACCGTTGAAGAAAGACACGGCATTGAGCGGGGAAGTCGGTCTCGGAGGCGAGATCAGGCCCGTGGCCGGAATGGACAGAAGACTTGCGGAATCAGGTAACCTTGGATTTACCAACCTGGCCTGTGCACGCGAGAAAAATGAAGACACCGGGCTCGAATTCAGATTCAGCACACTATCTGCTGCGATCTCAGGGCTTCTGGTGACAAAAGGAGAAGAATGGTTAAGTTGAAGAAAGGCTGGGAAGTGCGTATTCTATTTATTCTTGCCCTCGGCCTGGCAGGAACCCTTGCTTCAGGAAGTCTGATTGTTGGGTTCATTGGTTTGGGGATTGGAATTATTGCTGCTGTTCTTGAGCGTATGATAGTTAAGGTCTCTGCTGATAAGCTGGTTTATGTAACTGCAGGATCTACAGTTGGTCTAATTGTTGGAATTCTGTTCATTCTTGTCCTTAAGATCGGGATACATGACGAGGCATGGAGTGAACACTGGTCTGACCTGCTGGTTCTTATACCGGTGGCATTTGCCTATGTTTTCGGCGTAGTGGCTGTTAACAAGGGAAGAAAACTTGAACTTATCCGCATTGAGGACGAGACCGGGCCTCAATGGAATATGCCGGTTCTTGTGGATCTTTCCGCAGCAGTGGATGGCAGGGTTGCCGATCTCTCACTGGCTGGTCTCCTTCCCGGACCGTTCTCGATTCCCTTGTCAGTCAAGCACAACATCGATGAAATGCAAAAGGGCAGAAACATCGTTAAGCGGGGAAGAGCAAGAAGGGCAACAGAGACAATTCAGAGGCTTGAAGAGGCTGTAGGAAAATCCGGAGGCCTTGTGGAGTTCCGTGATTTTGGCGAGGGAGAAAGGGAGAAGCACCGGATACTTACATGGCTTCGCAAGGAAAAGATCTGCCTGCTCACAGGAGATGCAGATATGGCGGACACAGCAGAGCGTGAAGGCATAAGGGTTATCAGGCTTTCCGATGTGGGACCAGCCTCCAGGGAGGTTGTACTTCCGGGAGATTCATTCCTCCTGAGAATTCAGAAAAAGGGTAGAACCTCTTCCCAGGGTGTTGGATTTCTCTCTGATGGAACAATGGTTGTGGTTGATGAGGCAGGAGACCTCATGGGTAAAGAAATACAGGCTACAGCTCACACCACATTCCGCGCCAAGGGTGGAACTATGGTTTTTGGAAAAATAGCAGCAGAGGGTAATGGAGATAATGCCCAGGAATAGATGGGGCGTGGTTATCGTTGCCGCCGGCACCGGAACAAGGTTCGGCGGCACTGTTCCCAAGCAGTTCACGCTGCTGGCAGGTAAACCAGTGATCGACCATTCTGTTGCTATCTTCAAACCGTTTACAGATCATCTGGTTGTGGTGACCCCACAGCAGGACTGGCGGAAATGGTGGGAGCCTCCATCGGACGTGAGCACGATCTCAGGCGGCAAGAGAAGGCAGGATTCTGTTATGAACGGCCTTGGATTCTTGCAGTCAGAGGGGGTTACTCATGTGCTGATACATGATGGAGCAAGACCTCTGGTTGACCCTGGTTGCATCAAAAGGGTTATGGAAGCAACAAAGCGGAACAACGCAGTGATACCTGTTATTACTGTTCGTGACACGGTGAAGCGGGTAGATGAAGACAAAGATACAGTTATGGGAACCCTGAACCGCCAGGAACTCCGGCTGAGCCAGACTCCACAGGGATTCCATCTGGGAAAGCTAATGGAAGTTCTTGAGGAAGCCGGAGATGTCACCGATGAAGCTTCTGCTTTTGAAGCTGCAGGAGAGGTTGTAGTAACTGTTGCAGGAAACAGAAGCAACATAAAAATTACAGACATAGAGGATGCCGAATTGCTTTCATTCCTGATGAAAGACCCCCGGAGAGTTTTAGGCACCGGGCTTGATTTTCATCCATTTGAATCTGAAAGGCCACTCTTCTTCTGCGGATGCAAACTTTCTGATACCCATGGATTGATGGGGCATTCCGACGGTGATGTAGTTCTGCACGCTGTAGCTGATGCTATTCTTTCAGCTTCCCGGCTTGGTGATATCGGAACATTGTTCCCTCCTGAAGGATCCAGATGGAAAGACGCAGACAGTTCTCATCTGCTTGCCATATGTGTTGAGATGGTGCAGGAAGCTGGTTGGGACATTGAGAGACTGGATGTTACAGTAATTGGCGAAAGACCGAAAATAGCACCTGTAAGAGATCTGCTCATGACGAGACTGTCGGATATTGCGGGAATACCTGTGGACAGGATCTGGATCAAGGGAACTACAACCAACACAATTGGTGATCTTGCTCGAGGAAAAGGTGTGGGATGCAGTGTGCTTTCCCAGCTGGTGCGGAGAACTGTGTGACAGAGACGATCTGGCAATTCTTCATGGGGATCGGAAATGTATGGTACTCTGTTTTCATGGGGTTGATCGCCTTTGTTGAAACCCTTTTTCCTCCTTTTCCCGGAGATGTTCTCTACATCGCAATTTCCGGCCTTGGAGTAAGCAGGAACATTCCTGTTCTTGTCCTGTGGCTGCCTGGTTTTCTGGGCTGTGTGGTGTCTACATTTATTCTGGACTCCATGGGAAGAAGCTCTAAACTGGAAAAACTGGAATCTCTTATCATCAGAACATCAGGGAAACACGGGTTTGAGAGATCAAAGAGATTACTGGCCAGGCACGGTGTCTGGATGCTAATTCTCAGCAGGTTCGTACCCGGGGTCAGATCATTGCTTGTGGTGGCCGCTGCATCTTCAGGTATGAAGAAATCATCTGTTCTTGCATATGCTTCTTTAAGTGCAGCTTTCTGGTATGTACTGATGGTTCTCGCCGGTGTTGTCCTTGGAGCCGAATTGAATCTGGCTGCTGACTTTATGGCGAAACTCACCACAGTTCTTCTAATGGCTACGCTGACTGCAGTGGTGATCGGCGGGGTTGTTATTATTTTCAGAATGAAGAAAAGAGATGAGGAATGAGAATCCTTCATGCGGCATCTGAGGTTTATCCTCTGGTAAGCACCGGGGGATTGAGTTCTGTGGTTGG
>JAGLDB010000067.1 GCA_023145935.1 Candidatus Sabulitectum sp.
CAGGTTCAGATCTGGCGGGGCTTTTGGATATGAGCAAAGCAGAACACAAAAATGTGGCAATAGAGTTTACAGGAGTAGAATATGTCTGTATCTTTCACTGTTAGGATCATATTGTTGCAGGACGCTGTGCAGATTATCAATTCAGATTACTGAGGTCAACTATTTGGGGAATCACTTATGATGTCAAAGGATAGCTTTGCAAGGCTAGAGCATCGACTGATTTTACAAAGGAGTATTGCAAACAGGCAGTTTAGCAATACTGAGTATCAAAATGATTCTGAGGTTGAATGGTGTGTTTCCAGATTTCTTTTTTCTCTGCTGAAGAGAGCAGAATTGAGTCCGAAACACCTGACTTTTTATAAAGCAATATCTATTTTAGAATCTAACAAAGTTCTTTGTTCTCTTGAATGCTATACTGATGCAAGAACTCTTCTTAACAGTCTTGTATCGAAGAATTATGCAAGGGTAGTAATGCAGGATGTGCATTTGCCATATCTGGTTAGATCATCTCTTCGCAGTGAGCCAGAAGTTGATTTAAGTATTAATAGAATTGAAAGAGTGGCTCTTAATGTTTTAGCCAGCTGCGAATACCCGGATGTCTGGTATCCGACGATTCCTGAATCAGTATTTGCAGAAGTTCTTGATCAGCATCGGGAAGTATTTGATAGAACACCAGCAACCGAGTTAGTTAAGAATGACTGCTGTGGTTCTTCTAGTGCGGAAGATTCGGGGAATCTATATTTGAAGCTTTCTTTAGCCTCTTCCAGCTTTGGGCAAACCTCTGTTGCGAAAGCTGCTGCACTTTTATGGGAATATCTCCTTATACAAGAACCAGAGACTGCTCCAGCTTCAGTATTGAAAGGGTGGTGTCGTTTAGTTCTTTACTCAAGGCATTCTTTTAATGCACCGAGATATATGACAAAACATGGCAGGGAGAAATTCCTCGACGGTTGTTTCTACTGCGCTATTAATGACAAGGATGTTATCAATTCCCCAGTACGGGAAATACAAAAGATTCATTTGGAGCACCGGTGGATTTATCAAATGCCTGCTAATGCTTTTCCCAGTGAAGAATTATCGCAGTGCCAGAGATTAGAATCATGGTCCAATGTATTTAATCTTGATTTGACTTTAGGTAAACTACTTCACAATGCGGTGAGAGAACCGTTGATAAATCTACTGAGATTCATTGTTCAGTTCGAGAATCCCGTTCGGAAACAAGGGCTTGTTAGTTACAAAAGAACAGAGGAGCTTGTTAAGAAAACAGGAGAGTGCCCATATATCTCCTATTCACTTCCCTCTATGCTTTCGGAAGTGCGCCCCGAGTTATTGCCCACTCTTCTATTGAACTCAGAGACATGCAGTTTAGGAGCCAAGCTGCTTTCTGATGTGAAAATATCCACAGATATGATAAACGGCACATATTCAGACGGGAAAGAAGAGAGAGAGGAATTACTGAATCTCTGGCTTGATACAGTAAAGATAATTGAGACTTCTCTTCCTCGCTTCGACAAAAAGAACCAAGCAAACATATTCGTTGAATTGATAAGACCAATAGCACAATCAATCAATAAATTTATTCATCATAGTCAGTATAACAAGAAGTATAAGCTTGAACTGGAGAAAAGAAGGCTACAAACTACAGTTTCAATCCTATTGAATTATTTTTCACGGGGGGGTGCTACTGAATTACAGATAGTACTTCAGAAAGTCGTAGAATTGCTGAATTCGATGGAATTAGAACGGGATCGCAATAATACCTATCAGTTTTCGCAGGAAATGCTTATTTGCTTATTGAGCTTGATAGACTGGTATGTGTGTGAATATCGAGGCAGCGGAGAAGAAAGACTAATCGAGCCTTTTAAGCAGATGTGCAAGCGAATTCTAAAGGATTACAGATCCGAGTTTGAAAGAGATTATTACACGGATAGTGATGGTGAAGTGAAGCCTGTTGAGTGGTATGACGATGTTGAACACCTTATTTCTCTTCAATGGGCATCCTATGCCTTTCTTATGTCAGGACTGGGCTGGTTGCGCGATTTAACCAACCCAACTAACCTTAATATAGGGCACGAAGAATCAATCGGGAAGATCAAAGACAAGGCTGCCGAATCAGCATCAAAGTACATGCTTAGAATCAGTTGGATAAACAAATCAAGATTCCTACTTAGAATTCTGCTCAAGGTGTATTCGTCGCTGAATGGTATCTCCAGCGGGAAAAATAATGACCGAATTCCCTGGTGTGACAAGCGTGCCGATGCCAGAGAAATAGTTGAAGATGAAATAATTGGTCTTGTAAAAGGATATGATGTATCCGATTCGGATGACCACATAGAACCACTGGATGATTCGATAGAATCTGGAGCATTAGATTCACTTTCCAAAGAATTAGTCAGCGCAATGAACTCTTTCACCGAAAGTAAGCAGAGAAGGTTTGTTGAGGCATTCATTCCCCAAACACATTCAATAGTATGTCTTTACGAGATAGGGAAATCATCAACAAACACGGAAGCAGTGAGTAATGCTCAGAAAGCAATTGCCAATATAATTGAAACGCCTAATTGGGATAAGAATCTTATATTTCATAAACAACTTGAAATCGCGAAATTGGCAATACTGTCGGGGGTTCCAGGAGTTGTCCCTAAATTAATGAAGAAATTGAGTCCTGTAATCGGGAACAGTGATTATGCAAAAAGCTACTGGTTTGCTGAATTTACCAGACTGAAAATCATTGATGCCTATATCAGTGAGGACTTTACCTATTTAAGGCAATCAAGCGAAAGTATTGCTAAGCATGACGGCGACTACGAATTGGCCAAAGAGCATGCAGCAGAGATTGATCATACACACAGATTTTACTTAGGTCTTCTCAAAATTGATGAAGATCCTGAAAAGGCTAAGATAATATTCGATAAGCTGCTCAAGGAGGTTCCAAACTCTCCCTCATTGATTGTGAATTCATTTGCAGCAGAATTAAGAGCCGCAAATGATAAAGAGATTTTAGCGTCTACAAACAGATATGTGTTTTTGGATATATTAAATAAATGGGATCGTATAATTAATGATCTGTCTGCGTATCAAGCAACTCAGCTGGGTGATGGAATTATTTACAATCGGCTTTATGCAATGAGTAAGGCTCACTCTGATGTCCTGTTTGATCGAGCAATTCAGGAACTAAGTGATAATGTACTTTTCTCAAAGGATATCTGTTTGCTTGTTGTTTCGAATCTTGAGCGGAGAAAGAGCATAGAAGGCCTTAGTGAGTATTATTCAAGGATTGAGTATTATTACGACAGGACAGGCAAAGTACCGGGATTTGTTGATGAATGCAGATCATCTGATTCTTTTGAGACCGCTTATCTTGTTAATGGTGGGCTTCAAATAAATGACGTTGACTCAACTATTAGTCAATACCAGATTGTATATCCTCAAATACTAGATTTGCCAGCGCCGGATCTCGTCAAGGTTATTGGTGGACTTAGGACAAATAATCTTGCTAATTATATACTCCTTCATCATATAAGAGCTGCAAGGGAGATATTAGGAAGAAGCTCATCTCTGGAATCATCAGTACTTGAGAACAGGCTGAATGATATATTCGTTTCATTTCTCAGAATGCGTTTTTCTCATATTGGGTGGTCTGTTGGGCCTTCTCCTGGTGGAAAGAGTGAAAGCGGGAATTGCTCGGCACATGGAGGGGTTGGAGAGAGGGATTGGGTTATCAGGAGCAAGGAAGGTGATGAACTATCAATCACTGAGGCTATGAGAATAATGAATGATTCCAAGGATACCCCAAATGTAGAAGTACATATCAAAAAACTAGTTGATAAATACGATCCAATAGGACTAGATCATGCTATAGTTGTAGCATACTATAAGGGCAAGAAATTTAAAGTATTTGTCAAATGGTACATAGAATTTGTACAAAAAATAAAAACTAATAGCTGTGGGTGTGCGTTTGGCTATCATTCCATTGAAGAACATTCCAAAGGAGAACTAAAAGTATTCTCAACAAAATATAAGTGCGAATTCAGAGAAATGACCATGTACCATTTGATTCTTGACTTATCAGAAAATTCAAGAGGGTCTCATGAAGAGTTTGTGGCTCAAAAATAATGTCACTTTTGACGAAAAGTTCATTTATAGTTTGTACGCTTGCTAAAATTCTTTTTGGAGTTAAACATGTGCTATGATACATCATGGCATAAGCGGGAGGTGAGTGATGTCAACTGGTGACAAATGTGATATTTTTCTTCATGGCAGTCGATGGCTCCGTGCCGATTTTCATCTCCACACAAGAGCTGATAAAGAATTTTCTTTCCGCGGCGAAAAGAATAGTTACTGTTCAGATTATGTGGATGCTCTTGAAACAGCAGAAATTTCTCTGGGTGTTATCACTAATCACAATAAATTCGATGCGGAAGAGTTCAAGGCTTTGCGCAAATCTGCTCGCAAGAAAGACATTTGTTTAATTCCTGGTGTTGAATTATCGGTAAATGAGGGATATAACGGTATACATACTCTTATTGTTTTTAGCGAGGCATGGCTGGCTAAAGGCGAGGACTATATATCGCCATTTCTTACTTCGATGTTTCCCGGGAAATCTCCCAATGAATATCAGAATAAAAACGGCAGGAGTGACAAAAACATCCTGCAGGTTGTAGAGGAATTGGAGAAAACCGGGAGAGATTACTTCATGGTGTTTGCCCATGTTGAGCAGGCAAGTGGGCTTTGGAAGGAAATGTCAGGCACAAGACTCAGTGATTTCAAATTGGATAGATATGAAGCAGTCAGACAAAGAACACTTGCATTCCAGAAAGTTAGAACTCGCGACGATCGTGATAAAGTAAAGGGTTTGCTCGGGAATTGGTATCCTGCCGAGGTTGAAGGCTCAGACTGTAAATCAGTTGACCAGATCGGTCGGGGGAAACCATGCTACTTGAAGATAGGAGATTTCTCATATGGAGCGGTTAAGTACGCACTTCTGGATCATGCAAACAGAATCGCTACTGAGCCAAAAGAGCATAAACACTCATACATTATCGATGTTTCCTTTGATGGCGGAGTGCTGGACGGAGAGACAATTAACCTTTCGCCTGAACTCAATACTTTGATAGGCATTCGCGGTAGTGGAAAATCTTCAATTCTGGAAACCATTCGCTATGCTCTTGATATTCCATTCGGGGAGAAAGCTCGTGATACAGATTACAAAAGACATCTTGTTGATTATGTACTGGGAAGTGATGGCAGAGTAACTCTCCGTGCGGTTGATCAACGAGGGCAGCACTATGAAATTCGACGTATCAACAGGCAAATGTCCGATGTTTATGTTGACGGAATACGCCAGCCCGGCATTTCCATCAGAGAAACTGTTATTCACAAACCCATTTACTTCGGACAGAAGGATCTGTCCGCAACCGGTGAGGGTTTCGAGAAGGATCTTGTAGAAAAACTGGTAGGAGAAAAACTCGCAGGTGTGCGCTATGAAATTGAATGTCAACGGCAGAAAGTAACAGATATTGTTGCCAGGTTATTGAGCTTATCAAGTATGCAGGAGAAAAAGCAGGAGTATACAGAGCAAATACAAGATGCAGAATTCAGGCTGAAATTTTATCGGGATCATGGAGTTGAGGAGAAGTTGCAGAGACAGGTAGACTTTGATGCCGATTCCAGGAAGTGCTCCAGCGTCGTTTCTTTTGTCAAATTATATCTTTCAGGTTTAGAGGATTTCATAAACCAGTTTGAGGATGACCTTCTGAATCAGCATGTTTATACCTCAGAACAGAACAAGGAATATTTCGAGATCTATTTTGCGATTATCAGCAAATTGATTGCTTCCTTTAACAGGATAAAGAAAGAACTTGCGGGCAGTAACCTAGTAGTAACTGAGTTATTGGAAAAAACCGAAGAATTTGACAAACTCAAAGACAGCTTCAAGGAAGAATTTGCTGAAATCGGAAGAAGATTGTCTGAGCAGCTCAGACAATCTGGAGCGCAATCAATTCGTCCCGATGAATTTCGCCAACTTCGCAGAACTGTGGATCATGCAAGTCAAATGCTTTCCTCTCTCGATAAACAGGAGACGGTGAAGCAGAATCTGAAGCAGGAACTAATTACTGAGATCGGTGAACTAAATGAGTTATGGCGCAGTGAGTACAGAGCAATACATACCGAACTGGAAAAGGTCAATGGGAGCCACTCCTCTCTTGAAATTAAGCCTGAATTCAGGGGAGACAAAGATTCATTTGTTGCATTCATGAAAGACATGTTCAGAGGTAGCCGTATTCGAGAATCAAAGTTTGTATCACTTGCGGAGATGTTTCCCGATTTTGGAGCAATGTACAGGGACAGTAAAAAAGTTGAAGAGGAAGTGGGGACATCAGTTCCTGTTTTCAAGGAGTATTTTGAAAATAATCTTGCTGCGTTGTTGACATGGCAGGTTCCCAACAAGTTTGTGATTGAGTATCGCGGCAAGGAACTGAAGCATCACTCCCTTGGACAAAGGGCTTCAGCACTAATACTGTTTGTGCTGAGTCAGCAGGAGAACGATCTATTCATTATAGATCAGCCGGAAGATGATCTGGATAATCAAACAATCTACGAGGATGTGATAAAGCTTATCCGACAGCTTAAGCCAAAAACACAATTTATATTTGCTACCCATAATGCGAACTTTCCAGTACTTGGAGATGCGGAACAAGTCATCTCATGTGCTTTTTCTGATGACACAGTTCATGTTACAGTTGGAAGCATTGACTGCCCTGCTCTTCAGAAGGAAATTGTCGATATTATGGAAGGAGGAGAGGAAGCATTCCGTCAGCGCTGGAGGAGGTATGAGATATGGAAACCGTAGAGCTTCTGGAAATAGTCAGTAGAGACGAAGACAGCAAGCATCAATTCAAAGCGAACGTAACCAATGCAATTTCCATCGCTCAGGAGATGGTTGCTTTTAGTAACTCCGGCGGCGGTGATATCTTTATTGGAGTCAGTAATGACGGAACTTTTGCTGGTTTGGACAGAAGCGATATGGGAAGATTAACGCAATTAATCTCCAACGCATCTTCCCAACTGGTTAAGCCGCCAATTAATCCGCAAACCGAGAATATTAGAACAGATGGTGGTCTGGTTATGAGAGTAGTGGTGCTTGACGGTGTAAGCAAGCCCTATATGGACAATAACGGTGTCATCTGGATGAAAAGTGCTGGCGATAAGCGCAAGGCAACATCAAGAGAAGAGATTCAGAGACTCTATCAAAGAGCAGGACTGATACACGGTGATGAAATTCCCGTGACCGGGTTGACCATTGCTGATCTTGAACTTGACTATTTCAGAGATTTCTTTTTGAGGAATTATGGTGAATCCCTGGAAAGCTATAACTTACCCTTGTCTACTCTGCTTAAAAACATGAATCTAATGAGGGAAGGCGTTTTCAATGTTAGTGGTGCCCTGCTATTTGCGCAGAATCCCAGTTTCAAACTGCCTGTTTTTATTGTCAAGGCAATTGCTTTTCCGGGGAATGTAATTCATGAAAGGGAATACATTGACAATGCTGATGTTATCGGAAGGATTGCAGATGTCTTTCAGCAGAGTTTGAGCTTTGTCCTTGGGAATCTCAGGCATGTTCAGGGAGATCAGGGTATTAACTCCACCGGTGAACCGGAAATACCGAAGATTGTGTTGGAGGAACTTATTGCTAATGCACTGATTCACAGAGATTACTTCATTTCTGCCCCGATAAGAATTTTTATATTTTCAGATCGTATAGAAATCATCAGCCCAGGGCATCTTCCGAATAATCTAACTGTAGAAAATATAGTGATGGGGAATTCAAATATCCGCAATCCCATTCTTGCTTCATATGCGACCAAAATCCTTCCTTATCGTGGCATTGGTAGTGGTATTATCCGGGCACTAAGGGAATACCCTTTCATAAGTTTTGCGGATGACCATGATGGGAATAAGTTTACAGTTACTATTAGTTATAATAGCAAATTCGAATAACATTAGGAGCATGATTCAGATGCGATTATGCGAGCCTATGATCGAGAATGCATCATGTAGAATAGTTAATTGATTCTTTTAGGATGTATTTTTGTCTTAATGTATTGCATACATAGATAAATGGCCGCTCCTTTTCAGGAGCAGCCAGTCTAGTCCAGGGTTCTATATTTTCGGGATTCTTATCTTCTGCCCGGGGAATATCTTATCAGCGTCTTTGATGACTTCTTTGTTGGCCTCAACTATTTTCAAGTACTTGTTACCGTCACCGTAAAAATTCTTCGCAACGGCCCACAGGGTATCTCCCGATTTGATCTCGTAGTATTCTGTATTAAGCCCGATTGGCAGCTTGCTCAGCACTTTGTTTATGATCTCGCTTACACCTTTAATATTTCCCGCCATAAGAATGGCCTTTTCTACAGCTGCACTGTCATCCGCTTTACCGGAAAGAGTAACAACACCGTTCTTAAAGGCAACAAGCAGATCGGAGATCCCGGGATTGTCTTCCTCTATATGCTCCTGTATCTTTTTCGGGGCATCTTCTTCCTTGTTGAAGAGATTCCTGCCCATGTCTGCTGCAAAATCAAAAAGTCCCATTATACATCCTCCATCTGTTTTGCTTTTCTAGAAAAGCTTTTTAGCCATACCCAGAAGACCCTGGGCAACCGAACCGTTATCATCTGATCTTATGAACGAACTGAGCAATCCGCCTATGTCAAGTTTGTTACCTGAAGAGGACGAACTCTCTTTGCTCATTACTCCCATGGCTACACTGGCAAGTATGGGAAGCATTTTCTTCAGTGTACTGCTGCTTACACCAGTTTCCGCAGCGGCTTCATCCGCCACATTTCTGCTGATCTCTTTGCTTCCCAGAATGTGGCCGAGAATAGAATTGCCGTCTGCTGTAGTAGCAGGGTCAGACATGCTGTCTGGATCATCTACATAACTCTGATGATCTCCATTTGACAGAGCACTGACCAGAGACTCCAGACCTGTCTTATCGGAAGTGTTGTTCTGTATTCCCTGTGAGATTGCAGGGATCAGGCTTCGAACAGCGCTTTCGGCCATGGCGGGGTCAAGCCCGAACTTGCTGGAGATCTGCCCGACTATGTTACCCCCCTGTGAGGCGAGGATTGAACTCA
>JAGLDB010000068.1 GCA_023145935.1 Candidatus Sabulitectum sp.
CCATGGTACATCGGAGCATGCGGTTTCGAATTTTTTCCGGATACTGCCTGTCAGGCTTCCAGACTGGGTAACTTTGATACTCTGGTTGGATGGCCGGTGTTTAAAACATTCTACAGCGGGAACGCCAATGTGTTTGCCGCGGTTCCATCTCTTCATGCGGCGAATCCGGTGACCTGCCTTCTGGCAAGTTTTCAACTGAAGAACCGTATACTCACCGCTGTCTTTTTCCTGGTAACCTGCGGTATGTGGTTCGGAGCTGTGTATGGAAACCATCATTATCTGATCGATGTGCTTGCAGGTGGCGCAACTGCTCTTGCAGCATTCTTTGTTGTACGGGTTCTTCTACGAAAAACAGGAATGAATAAATATCTTCTCCGATACGAGAAACTTCTATAAGAATCCCAATCAGACAATTTTCAGGGTCGGTATGGTCTCTGAATTGTCGTTTTATCCATCAATGATCATGTGCTATACTCAGAGTTCTCTCTCGGGAAATGCCCACAAGACCTCGCCTGCGGCCGAAACATGAAGCAGAGTTGTCTGGTCACTTCCCTCTTCAACCCCGGTAACAAGAAAACTGTGATCATTAAGAAACTGGATCCCAGTGGGAATGAATTTCAGGTTCACGGAAAGCTTTTCAATGAGTTCTCCTTGGAGATCCGTGAATGCGATCCAGAAAGCAGACTCCTCCGGCGAGTGACCCATAAGTACGATATCGGTTCCCGCCTGCAAACCTGCAAAGGAAATGTCTGAGAATTCCTCCATGGGAAAAGAGTAGTATTCCAGCATATCGCCATTACGAGAGTGTTCGGTTACACAATAGCTTGCCGGTTGTTCTCCGGTTGCCATTGTTCTCCACAGAGCCACCAGTTCTCCGGAGGGTGCATATGAAAGATCAACAACAAAATCACCGTATTCGTGATCTTTCTCTGGAAGAAAGTGCGACCACAGTACATTATCAACTGAACCATAGCCGGTTAACTGGGGATTCTCAATTGCGACAATTGGAGAGACTGCAACAGCAAAAGAGTTTTCCTCCACTGCCAGAGCAGTTCCTGCAGGATGCAGTGTTTCAACTGCAAAAACAGTTTCGATCACTGAACCGTTCTGATCAAGTCGTGCCAGATGCACTCCCCTCTGGCTGGACCAGGAATCCCACATAAGAACATAGCCGTCCTGGAACTGGAAAAGGTTCTGCGGGGAATCATAGCAGAAAAATGAAATGGTGTCAGATGCAATAACTTCCCCGGTTGTGCTCCACTTTGTGATAAGAATGTCAGTGTAACCAATTCCAAAAGCAAGAGCCGTTAAAAACCCTCCGTCAAAACACGGGCATGCAGAAACGTCTGTGGCGTCTCCGCGAACAGTCCCACTTTCCCTTTCCCACAGCAGCTCACCCTCAGGCGAGAGCAATCCTATGCCGATGGCAGTTTCATTATCAGATGTATTCTGATATGAAACGAAATAGTGACCTTCCCCGGAGACAGGAAGAACTGCAAAAATGTCACTGCTGAAACCAGTAGAGATACCGATCATCAATAAAAGGATAAGGGCGGAATATTTCATAATAAACATCTTTTCTTTCGGGGTTGTTGACTGCACAAAAGATAGTGCAGCGGAATTCTACAGACAATGCAGTGTAAGAGAATTCTGTGGATAAGAAAAGAAGCGCCGGGGATTCCTCCCCGGCATAAAGAATAGATTGCTATCTGTTAACCAGTTCGCATTCCATAAGGCCGACAATATTAAAGGATTCCCCTTCAATGATTCCACGGATCTGAACACCATCACGGTTTTCAGTCATTCCAGCAGAGATGTCCTCGGGGATATCACCGGTCATTTCGCAGGCTGCGCACTTGCTGCGGGTTTCAGGATCCTGAAGATCAATTCTCACCACATCACCAGAAGAAAGAGAAGAGGTAGTAGTAGAGCTGTAATAGCCCTCAACAGTGACTTCCATACCGATCCAGATGTTGAACAGATCAAAGAATCCCTGAACTTCCACAGCAGAAGTTCCGTCATACGCATAGGGGCTCACTTCGTCTATGGGAACAACAACAGCATCGGTAACAACTGTACCTTCCACCAGTTCAATTCTTCCTGTCCAGCTGTAATCAACTGTTCCTGATACTGTAACAAGTTCATCCGCAGCAATTCTTAAATTCAGTGTTTCCGGGAATGTAACCTTAACAAGTTTGTCTCGCTCGCCGGCAGCTGCTACCAGTTCCATATCGTCCTCGATTGTAATGCTGTCGCCGTAATGAACAAAGGGATATCCCTGAATAACAACTATCTGTTCGTCCCAGGCATAGAATGCGTTAAAAAGAGCACCTGCAGCAACCGGAACATCTGCAGTTACAAATGACGGATCAAGAGTACCTTCGGGGTACAAAGGAGCAGCTTCTGCTTCAACTGGCGCATCTTCAGCAACTTGTGCGTCCTCTACGCTTTCTGCTCCGAAGCTATCTGCTGGTTCCTGCTGATCAGACTCGCCACATCCCGCAGCAAGTACTATCAGCATCAGCATTAACATTCCCAATAAACTTTTCATACTTCCCCCCTATATTTTACAAAACGACTGCAACAGCAGACATTTAAAAGAAATGTCTTGCCAGACCAAGGACTCCCTGGCTCCAGGGAGCTCTGTGGGTTACTCCATCACTCTTTTCAAACTTACTTACATTATCAAGATACCACTGGTAATTTCGGAGAAGGGCATCTTTGTTTGAGAACTCAGGAGTAAAACCGATCAATTTCTCAGCTTTTTCTATGGAGACAAAAGAATCTTTCGTAGCTGTCTTGTAAACCCATGGATACAAGGGTGAGAGATTGAAAAAATCAAGTACCTCAAGAGCAAAAATCACCAGATGCGCCGGGGATTCCTTGATTTTCTTTCCAAACCCTGCCTTGTCCAGAACAACCTGGTAATCTTCCCGCATGGTTGAGAATACTTTCGCTCCTATGTTGAATTCGGTGTTAATTGCTTCAGTGTTCAGGTGCTCTGCAGACATAATTACTGCATTGCACAGATCCTCAACATGAAGAAGCTGGTACAGATTCTCGCCTCTGCCTATCATGGGGAAACTTCTTCCCTCGGCTGCCCACTGATAGAAAATGGCAAATACTCCAAGTCGTTCCGGTCCCACGAATGACTTCGGTCTTATGCTGGTGATAGTCATTCCTTTTTCACGGAACTCTCTGACGATCTTCTCTGCTTCTATTTTTGTATGTCCATATGGTCCAACACCCACAAGAGGGTCATCTTCAAACAGTGGATGCTTCTCCGGAATTCCGTAGACAGCGGTGGATGAAATGTATATTCCGCGTTTCACCCCATGGGCATGTGCCGATTCTATTACATTTCTGGAACCCTGAATGTTTGTTGAGAGAATGTCCGATTTTTTGTACAGAGGAAGAGCAGCAGCACCGTGCATGAAAACATCAATGTCCTGAGACATGCATTCATCAACTGCTTTTCTGTCCCTGATATCCACAATACGGTGGTCAATACGATCCGCCATGTCCGGATATAGGAAAGGAGCAATATCTAGGGAGATAACCTCGTGACCTTTTTCAACAAGAGCGCGTATAAGATTTATGCCGAGAAAACCGGAACCGCCAGTTACAAGCCATTTGCTCATTTCTTATCCCTTCTGAGATTATGTGTAATTATGTCAGGCAAATTAACCGGAATACGGATGAAAGTCAATAGGAAAAGGGAGGGTTCCGGTGAACCCTCCCACTCTCTGATGAACACAAAGACTATCTGATTACGGCAACCTGTGTATTCACAACTTCACCTGTATTTGCCGTAAGTCTTATGAAATACACACCTGTCTCTTCAATGCGAATATTCTCAATTGAGCCTGCTGTGAACTGGTAAATGGAACGCCCTGCGATATCAAATATTTCTACTGTTCCAGTTGTTCCAGAGGGCACAAAACTTGAAACAGCAAAAGTACCTGTGGAGGGATTCGGCCAGGCATTAAGAACAGAGCTTGTTACTTCTACGAGTTCTTCTACATCGTAAATGCCTGTAGAAGTGTCGTGAAGATCAATAAAGCTGGCATTCAGAACTTCCTTTGTTCCTGTACTGAATTGAACATATGTTGCCACATTTAGATCATCGTAGGGATGCTGAGAAGAATTAAGAGTGTAGTTGCCTGACACCTGAATGGTCTGAGGATAGGAACCGGTAAAATTGAGTACAGTACCATTCAGTGGGTACGCAACGGGAATCCACATCATTTCATGACCATTGTAGCCACCCCAGGCTGAAGTTGCCACCTCATGATCTTCAAGAATAACGGTCCATACCTTAATGGTTCCCGCAGCTGGTGCCTGCTCGGCTGTAACGCTTACAAAGGCTGTTCCACCGTTTTCGTCTCCAACCATATTCACATCAATGTCCATATGGCATGGTACTGCAAGTCTGGTGTTTATAGCAGCGTTGTAGGAGGATGAAGATGAACTGGCAGCAAGGCCATCAATCTTTACAGTGGGAGTTCCAGTGATACCATAAAAACTTTGTCTACCCCAGTTGTAGGAATTGCCTGCCGGGCCATTGTGAAACATGTAGATGGGTGCAACATTACCTGCTGCTACTATTGGATTAAGAACTGCTTTAACGGCTGACCAGCCGCCATAACAAGAGCTTCAACCAGTTTGAGTGTAGTACTCCCACAAAACAACCCTTTCTGCTGCGAACCCTGCAACAGATAGAATCAACAGTGCATAAATCGTTAATTTCATACGAACCTCTTTTCTGAATAGAGTTTCATGAAATATATGTAGAAATGTTGCATGCCACAATACCTACCCAATCGGTATTTTATTACAGTCTACAGCATCGTGCTGTCCACAACGATGCTCTCAACACTGTTTGCGGTTACAATGGCAGCTTCAATTGTGTACATCCTCTGACTTCCTGAAGAAGCTATCCAGATCTCAGCTGCTTCTCTTATCCTCTTAAGCTTTGTCTGATCAATTTTTTCCATTGCCTGCCTGAAGGCACCGGTGAGAGTGGATTTCACCTCAATAAACAACACAGAATTGTCTTTTTCTGCAATAAGATCAATTTCTCCACAGATGGAATGCCAGTTCCTTTCAAGAATTGTGTAGCCGAGGTTCTCATAATAGCGGGCGGCCCTGTTCTCTGCTGCTTTTCCTGTATCTGGCGGATCCACAGGAAAAAGAGACAACTGGCCGGTTTGATACATTCTGCTCAGTGGAGCAAAAGACATTCTATGGATAGGAGAAGGACCGATCTTTTCAAGAACAGTGATGTGAGCTGCTGTACCGTATCCTTTGTGCCGGTCAAAACCGTATTCGGGAAATTCTTCGCTTGCTTTCAGCATAATATCATCCCGTGTAACTTTTGCGATAACACTTGCTGCAGCGATTGAAAGGCTTCTTGAATCGCCTTTCACAAGGAATCTGCAAGGAGCTTCCAGACCGGAAACACTGTTTCCATCAATGAGAAAGACATCTGTAGGTATAATGAGAGGGGCCATGGCTCGCTTGAATGAGGTTCTTACAGCCCAGGCCATCCTGTTTCTGTCAATCTCGGAAGAGGAAACAATGCCAACAGACAGAGCCACCGCAGCACTCTCAATTTCAGGCTTTAATCGCCTGCGTGATCTATCTGTAAGTTTCTTGCTGTCGTTAAGAATATCATTGTGGAAATCTGAAGGCAGAATAACAGCACAAGCCACAAGAGGGCCAGCTAAAGGCCCTCTTCCAGCTTCATCCAGGCCGGCGATCACGCCGTACTCAGATCGGTAACGCTGATCAAAAAGGTAAAGCACTGACACCTTACTTATTGTAAACTCTGCGTTCCTTGATTCTAGCAGCACGGCCTGTCTTCTTCCTGAGGTAGAAGAGCTTGCTTCTGCGAACCTTGCCGTGTCTGGTAATTTCGATTCCGGCAATTCTCGGTGAATTCAAAGGGAAAACCCTTTCTACACCCACTCCGCCGGAGATCTTTCTTACCATGAAGGTTTCGTCAATTCCGCCGCCTCTGCGGGCAATCACGGTACCTTCGAAAATCTGCACTCTAACCTTATCGCCCTCTATTACCTGATAGTGAACACGAACGGTATCACCCGTTCGGAAATCAGGAAGATCTGTTTTGATCTGTGCCTGACCTACACTTCTCAGCAGTTCATCCATTGTCCTGCTCCTTCGCGCGGTCCGCTTCTTTCATTATTTCAGCGAACCGTATTTCTATCTCTTTTTCATCACAATTTACAAGCAGATCAGGTCTGACCTCTCTGGTTTTAGCCAGTGCAGCCCTGAAACGCCATTCAGCTATTAAGGCATGGTTACCGGACAAGAGTTCTTCAGGAACTTTCATTCCCTGGTACTCCGCCGGACGGGTATATCTTGGAAAATCAAGAAGACCCGTTGCGAAACTATCACTGCGAGCTGATTCCAATCGCCCCAGCACCCCGGGAAGCCATCTGAAAATGGCCTCTATAAGGTACATGGCTGGAATTTCTCCGCCGGACACTACCGCATCACCAACACATATTTCATCGGTAACCGCCTTCCGGCGGAACCTCTCATCAACCCCTCCGTATCTGCCGCAAAAAACAATAAGTTTCTCACACTCTGCCAGCTCTCTGGCATAACCGGTGTCCAGCGGTCTACCCTGCGGGGTCATCAGAGCAACTCGGGCACCTTCTCTCCAGGATATCTCATCAAGTGTGTCAAACAGAGGCTCCGGTCTAAGAACCATACCGGCTCCACCGCCAAACTGATAGTCATCCACAGAGCCTCTCCTGTCCACAGGATGCCTGCGTATGTCATGCACCTGGACAGAAGCTACTTCCTTCTCCAGCCCTCTTCCGATCACTCCTGTTTTCAGGAAGGTAGAGAACAGTTCAGGAAACACTGTGGCAACAGCCACTTTCAGAGCGGGTTGTATAGTTCCTCCAACCCATCCGGCAAATCAACCTCTATGGTTCTATCTGCTGAATCAACCTTCCCGGTAAGGACAAGATTAAGTGGAATAGGAAAAACTCCCCTGTCTCCCTTAACTATCAACTGAGGGTTTGAGTTGTTATACTCAACTTCCTCAACAGGATACTTCTTTCCGCAGGAAACAACTATGAACTGGGTAAAAGCATAGACTGGCATAGGAAAGCCGGGTTTAAGTACCCGATCCACATCCACTTCAACAGCTTCACCTACCAGTTCTGCAGCCTGCGCTTTCTTCCAAAGTTCCGAGCAATCCACTGTTACCCGCTCATTGTCCCGTTTTCTGGATCTGGTAACCGTAAGAATACGATCTCCAGCGTACAGTATCGTCCCCTCTTCAAGAGGTTCAGCCGGGCCAAAAACAAAAAGCTTCAGTATAATTCTCCCATTCAAACCATGGGTTCTCTCAATAAAGCCGTAGGGTACTCTTTTCTCCATGAATTACTAGTCCATTATTTCTATGGTGGCCTTCTGGCCTTGTCTTGCTGCAGCGGAGCGAACAATCATTCGCATGGCCTTGGCAATTCTACCTTCCTTACCGATAACGCGACCGAGATCGGCTTCCTCAACTCTGAGCTCGTAAACCGTCATGTCTTCCTGGGTTGTTTCTTCAACAGACACACCATCAGGATTCTCGACCAGGGTGCGGGCCATGTGTTCAACGAGTTCTCTCATCTCATCCTCCGGTTTTTGAAGTTAGCGGGTCAGCCTCGCACTCACTACGAGTTTCTGCTCTCACCCTTGATGAATACTGTTTCGGGCACAATACCTTCTTCACCCTGCAGAATACGGTTCCATTTTGCAATGGTACCTGTTTTGCGCAGCAGACTCTTCATGGTGTCAGAAAGCTGAGCTCCGTTACCAAGCCACTTAAATACCTTGCCCTCGTCGACTTTCATCTCGAGAGGTTTCCTCAGGGGATCATAGTATCCCAGTATCTCAATGAAACTGCCACTTACCGCTCTGCGCGAATCGGCAGCCACTATTCTGTAGAATGGGGTCTTGGCGCTGCCCATTCTTCTAAGTCTGATCTTTACCAATCGTCACCTCCTGTTTTGCATACAGATTCAGGTGCAGGCTAGCCGAATAATGCTGCCATTCCTCTGCTTGTACGCATTTTTTTCATCATCTTCTTCATGGTTCTGTATTCTTTCAGCAGCCGGTTAACATCAGTGACAGTTCTACCGCTGCCTCTCGCTATTCGTTTTCTTCTGCTGCCGTTGATTACTTCCGGACGCAGTCTCTCCTTTTTGGTCATGGAGTTTATCAAGGCTTCCATCTGGGTAAACTGGGAGGAATCAAGATCTACTCCTGCAGGTCGCATCCCCTTTGGAAGCATGGCCATTAATTCGTTAAGCGAACCCATCTTCTTTATTTTTACCAGTTCTTTTCTGAAATCTTCAAGATTGAAAGAGTTGGTCTTGATCTTCTTCTGAAGCTTAAAGGCCTCTTTCTCGTCAAACATATCCTGAGCTTTCTCTGCAAGGCCAACAATGTCACCCATGCCCAGGATTCTGCCAGCCATCCTCTGCGGATCAAATTCTTCCAGGCCCTTAACGCTCTCACCGATACCAATGAATTTTATAGGTCTGCCGGTTACAGCTCGGAATGAGAGAGCAGCTCCACCACGGGAATCGCCGTCCATCTTGGTAAGAACCGCTCCGGTAAACCCAATCTGCTCATTGAATTCAAGGGCAACATTCACAGCATCCTGGCCGGAAAGACCGTCAAGAACAAGAAGAGACTCATCAGGATTAGTTACTGATTTTACCCTCTCAAGCTCTTCCATAAGGGCACTGTCAACATGAAGCCTGCCTGCTGTGTCCACAATAACCACATCGTTGTACTGCAGAGATGCTTTGTGTATAGCTGCTTTTGCAACCTCTGCCGGGTCAGTCTGGCTTCTGTCACAGTAAAAATCAGTACCGGCTTTCTTCGCCATCACTTCCAGCTGTGTAATAGCAGCCGGTCTCTGAAGATCTGCGGCAAC
>JAGLDB010000069.1 GCA_023145935.1 Candidatus Sabulitectum sp.
TCGCCAATGGGGTATGCATTGGAAATTCTTCGTAAAGGGGTCCATTTCGGATCTTTGATTATACCTGCTTCAGCTATCTTTCTGCACCGGATGGAAATGGTTCTGATCCTGGCTGCTTTGTCTTTTGGTATGCTTATTGTTGACATTATCCGATCCCGCAACAAGGTTTTCCGCAAATTCTTTCTTGGTCTTTTCGGGAAAGTTCTCAGGGGCAAAGAGCAGGATGGAGGAATGACCGCGTCAACTGTGCTCATGGCAAGTGCGGCTCTTACAATTCTTCTTTTCCGGACGGAGATAGCAGTCTCCGCTCTTGTCTTTCTTTCTGTTGGTGATTCTTTTGCAGCTCTTGTGGGGAAAAAATTCGGCAGAACAGTTCTTGTTTCCGGAAGAACCCTGGAAGGAAGTCTTGCTGCTCTGCTCAGTTGTCTTTTGGTTTCCATGCCTCTGCTTTCCATTTCATCTGCCAGAGGCTGGGCTCTTTCCCCGTTGGCACTTGCTGCCGGGGCAGTGGCAGCCACACTTGCTGAGCTATTTGAAATTCCTCTTGATGACAATTTAAGAATTCCAATTATTGCGGGGCTTGTTATGGAAATGGTCATGCCGGGATGATTTGCCACATCGAGGTCTACGGCTGTCAGATGAATGTTCACGACGGAGAGATCCTGTCCGGTATACTTAAAGCAGCAGGGCATACAGTGGTTGATAATGCTTCGAAAGCTGAAGCTGTATTCGTGGTTACCTGTGCTGTTAGAGAGCATGCAGAAACAAGAGCACTGGGAAGAGTAACCCACCTTGCGGGGATTCCAGAAAAAAAGCCCATAATGGTTCTCTGCGGTTGTGTTGCTCAGGAACACGGTGAAAAACTTCTTAAGAGGATGAAACTGCTTGATCTTGTCATCGGTCCTGATGTGTATCACCTGATACCTGAACTGCTTCAAGAACGCAGAAGAGTTGCTGTTACTACACAGGGTACGGAAGACTATGAACTGGTGACCCCGGTAAGAAAGCAGTTTCCTAGATCATTTGTTACAGTTATGCGCGGATGTAACAATTTCTGCACCTACTGTATAGTGCCATATGTCAGGGGAAGAGAGCGCAGCCGGCCTTTGGAACTCATTCTAAAAGAGGTGAGGGGGCTTGTTGAGGCAGGCTACGGTGAGATCACTCTGCTGGGGCAGAATGTCAATTCCTATACTCATAACGGTACAGATTTCCCAAAGCTTCTTGAAGAAGTTTCCGCCATTGCCGGTGACAGATGCCGGGTGCGGTTTGTAACCAGTCATCCAAGGGATCTAAACGAAGAACTGGCATCGGTCATGGCTTCCAGAAAGAACATATGCAATCAGTTTCATCTTCCAGCTCAATCGGGTAATGACAGAATTCTAAAGACAATGAGAAGAGGGTATACCCGAAATGAGTACCTCCGTAAGGTAGCTATGTTGAGGGACCTTATGCCGGATATAGTTCTTTCAACAGATATGATAGCCGGATTTCCCGGGGAAACGCTTGAAGAATTCGAAGATACAGTTTCTCTGCTTGAAGAAGTCAGGTACGACTACGCTTTTCTCTTCAGGTACAGCGAGCGGGATGGTACGGCAGCTTTGAATATTTCTTCGCCTGTTCCGGAAAAGGAAAGGCTGAGAAGGCTTTCAATCCTTCAAGAACTTCAGACTGATATAACCATGGAAAGATCTAAAGAGATAATTGGAAGAGAAATGACCGTTCTGGTAACAGGGCCAGCCAGGCGAGAAGGGCAGATGGCCTCAAGAACCATGGGTAACCGGCTGGTCATTCTGGAATCGCTAGACTATTCTCCAGGTGATTTGGTGCCTGTGACCATTGTAAGGGCAGATGGTTACACCCATTTCGGGGAACCGTTGTTTGTCTGATAGAAATACTATCAATTCCAATTGGAATCAGATGACTACTGTTTCAGATACGGTACTTCTTTTTACTTAGACAGTGATCTTCTAATGTGATATGTTTGAAACTGGCAGTTCTAACTAATGGAAGTGAACATGAAGAAAAAATCTCAACCACTGGCAGAAGTATTTGGGCATTTACCTGCTGATTTCAGCTCCAGGGCAGATAGATTCAGGAATAGAAAACTCTGTCCGTTCAATAACAAGGTTCCAAATTGTACAAAAGATAAGGCAAAAGATCCATTGGGTGTGTGCAGCATAAATTTTCAAGGTAAACCTGTAATCACTTGTCCTGTCAGGTTTCGTGAAGACTGGCTAATAACTGAAGGCGCTGCTGATTTTTTCTTTCCAAAAGATACATCATGGTCTTCTTTAACTGAAGTAAGACTTCGGGATTATTATGGAAAATCCGCCGGAAACATTGATGTTGTTTTAGTTGCATATGATAATCAGGGAAAGGTTTGTGACTTTGGTTCACTTGAGATCCAAGCTGTCTATATTTCAGGAAATGTTAGAGACCCCTTCAAATACTACATGTCTGATTGCGAAGCAAATGCAGAGATGGATTGGACTTCAGAATCCAAATATCCTCGACCGGATTTTCTTTCATCGTCCCGGAAGCGATTAGTGCCGCAGCTTCTTTTTAAAGGTGAGATTCTTCATCAGTGGAAGAAGAAAATGGCTGTAGCATTAGACAGGAGTTTCTTTGAAACTTTACCTGAGTTGAAAGAAGTAAATCGTGATGAAGCTGAAATCGCCTGGCTTGTTTATGATTTGGAACTGAACAGTAAAAATACCTGCTATACGTTGGTTCACAACAAAACAGTTTACACTAAATTTATGGATTCAATTAATGCAATTGCTCGCCCCCGTGTCGGTGATATGAGTAAGTTTATGAGTTATCTGCAGATCAAAGTAGACAAAAAACTTGAATTGCCACCGCTTAACGAAACTATTGAGAATCCGTTTGAGGACTGAGAATTGGAAATAGAACAGTATTCCCTCTTTGGAGATGTTATACACACTGGATACAAAGCAGTGAATGTTGCTTCTGTTCCGCAGAGAAGTTTGTTCAGGTATCCCGGCGGTAAAACCTGGTTTGTTCCTCGACTGAGAGAATGGCTTAAGTCTCAAATTGATAGACCAGTCATTTTTATTGAACCATTTGCAGGTGGAGGAATTGCTTCTTTAACTGCTGTTTGTGAGAATCTGGTTAGTTCAGCTTTGTTGATAGAATTAGATGAAGATGTGGCAGCAGTATGGGAAGTAGTGACTTCTGGAGACGGAGGTTGGCTGGCTGATAGAATTCTTTCCTTTGAAATGAATAATGGGAATGCTGCAACTGTAATAAGCGACAACCCGGAATCTTTGCGCGAGCGGGCTTTCAGAACAATA
This sequence comes from Candidatus Sabulitectum sp., assembly GCA_023145935.1. The sequence continues at coordinate 3,318 of JAGLDB010000069.1, forward strand.
GTGAAGAATCGTTGCACGCATGGTGGGATTATGGCAGCAGGTGCCGGATTATTGAAAAAAGGAGAATCAGGCAAAGGTGTTCTTTCCAGATGGTATCCGGAGACTCTTGCAAGGCGAATAAAGGCAATACATTTGGTTCACAGTAAGCTGGAATTCAAGCATTCTGATGGCTATGGCGTGCTTGATGAATACAAGGATGATAAAGACGCTGTATTCTTTATTGATCCACCATACACTGCCGGTGGGAAAAAAGCGGGGAATAGACTGTACACGCATAGTAAAGTTAACCACGAATTACTGTTTCAGAAGTGTAGTGGCCTTAGCGGTGATTTCATTATGACATATGACAACTGTGCTGAAGTCCGGGATTTAACAGTCAGGTACGGTTTGCAGGCAAAACCGATTCCAATGAAGAACACACACCATGCTGAAATGACTGAACTGGTTATTGGAAGAAATCTGGACTGGATGGATGGCATAAACAGGGTGCTGGAGCAGCAGGCTCAATATAAAGGAGCAAAAGCCTCAGAAACTTGAAGCACCTCGAAAAATTACTAGCCATCAATCTCAGTGAGCATCTCTGACACTGATGTCTCAGTTTTCTTTAGACGCTCCCGGAGTGTTTTTATCAGTTGTCCTGCTCTTTGAACCTTTTCTTCCAGTTCATCAACAGGGCAGTGGTCACGGCTGACAGAGTCAACGATCTCCTGCAGTTCCGTGAGCATCTGTGAATAAGTCATTTCTTCAATCATTTACTTTCTCCTTAACAACCGCAGCGAGCCATCCCTTGTCCATAGATATTTTTATGGTCTGTCCTTCATTTACGGCACTGATGGTTCGCAGTGGAAAACCGTCTGTGTTTCTGACCACAGCCCAGCCAAGTTTGAGCATTTTTTTCGGGTCGCGTATCTCCACCTGCTTCTCTGCTTCTGAAATTAACGATTCCTGTCGATGAAGTTCTGCCATAACCGACATATTGAGTTTCGACGCAAGTTTGTGCAGTACTTCCGATTTTCTTTTCGGAAGAGACGCCAGATAGAGAGTCAAGTTTCCTGCAAGGTTCCCTATTTTAAGATTTTCCATCTGAATTCGGGGAGAAACACTGGATACAAGAGACCGGTTCAGGATGGATACCTTGTCGTCAAACCTTGCCACAGCATCCACTAGAATTGATGCAGCATGCGTTGGGGTTTTAGCTCTGGTGTGTGCTGCGTGATCTGGTAGAGTGGTGTCTATCTCGTGGCCGATGGCGGAAATTACAGGCCAGGGAAGCTGTGCTATTGTTCTTGCTATCGTCTCATTGTTGAACCAGGCCAGGTCGGTTGCAGATCCGCCTCCACGGGTTAGAACAACAGCATCAAGTTTGTTACCGCCGATATTCACCAAAAGCCTGTTGAAGGCTCCGCAGACAGAATCGGATGTTTCAGAGCCCTGCATAGTGGCCCACGCAGCATATACCCGAAACGGGTAACCGGATTCGTCCAGTGTTTTTACAAAGTCTTTTTCTGCAGCAGACCCCCTGGAGGTCACAAGACCGATGTTAAGTGGGACTTCAGGAAAGGGGAATGTTCCGTTTTCCCGAAGTACTCCTTCTTTTTCAAGTTGCTGAATAAGCCGCTGAAGGAGAACAGCTGATGAATCTCCTGCGAAATCCGCATCGAAGCCTTTCATTATCAGCTGAAAACGGCCTGACCGATCCCAGAAGCTCACGGAAACCAGGATTCTTACTTCCACATCATTTTCCAGCTCAAAGAGCTTTGCCTGTCTGCCTGCCTCAATTGCTATTCTGGATCTGTCTCCGGCGAAAAGGGCACAATCTGCAACTGCAGGAGACTGTTCGCCAGGCTCTGAAATATCCGCAAGCTGAAAATAAGTATGCCCTCTGCCTGAAACTCTTCTGAGCCCGGTGATAATTCCTCTGATCCACACAGGTTCGGGAAAAGCAGATTGAAGAGTTCTTTTTACAGACTGATTCAGCTTTAGAACTGTGAGATCTGAAACCTGGGCCATCATTGAATTTTAAGGGCGAACAATCCACCATTTCCACCGGTATCGTGAACTATGACATAAACGGGACCGGAATTCTGCGCATGGTGGGTTAAAGATTCATCACCATCTTCCAGACCACTGACTATGGCAAAAGTAAGAGCATAGTAGAAATCTTCTCTGTAAGGCAGATTCATGAAATAATCAAAGTCCATCTCATATGATGCAGTAATCACATCAAAGTTGGTCTGTCCGTCTACAGATTCAACGACGATCCAGTACATGGTTTCCGCATCAAGGGAAACTGTGTAAACTGCGGTTCCTCCGCGATCCATAGTATCCGTTACATCAAGCAGGGGAGAGGAGGCTGCCAGTGCAATCAAAACAGCACAGAAAGAAATCATTTTTTCTCCATTCTTTTCATCACAAAAATGATGAAGAAGTGGTCTCCAGTCAACCGCATTTTGAACTATTCAGATATCCAACATGCCCATGCGTGCTAAATCACCATTGAATGAAAGAATAACCAGAGAAATCAATTGTGTTATGAGTGGCATCCCACAAATCGACTAAGAATACAGGGATTCTGACGATGGCTATTTAGTGGCATAATAAAATCAGAATGAAGTCAATGCGAGAGCTGCCGACGGCAGTTCAAGAGAGACTTTTAGAAATACAAACAATCTGTTAACAGGATTTACTGGTTTGAATCAGTGCAAGTGGAGTATGGGATAAGTCACCATGGGAAGATAAAATAACAACAGTATTTTCGCTAATTTGATTAGATGTGGGGGGTTCCTATTTGCAGGTGATTAGTGTATTATCGTTAATCAACAGAAGAAAGGAACAGTACATGGGAGCGGAGATCCTCGGCAGTAGAACCTCAATTGCAGTAAAAGAAGAGTCAGGACTGATATTTCCACTGGGTCATTCAAAGGGAGAAGCAATTCCGCCGTGGACATCCCATGGAAGGGAAGTGTATCGCAGAGGTTTGATCCTTGCCCTTGATCTTGCTGTGAAGAGGGCATATCCGGACTGGAAGCTCTGGGTGGAGCATTCAATTTCCCTTGGATACAGATGCAGAATTGAGGGAATGAAGATCGGTTCCGAGACTGATGTTTGTGCTGTGCTCAGTACGGAACTTAGAAAAATAGTGAAGAGCGCAATTCCAATACAGTTTCGTAAATTGCCTTCCAAAGAAGCATTGGATCTTGTGGGAGAGCACTCCCTGTTGCCCCGGTGGCATACAGGGAAAGAATTTTACAGAGCAAATGTTCTTGAGGATTCATGGGCTTTTGCAATGGGGCCAACTGTGCCTGATACTTCATGGTTGACTGAATGGGAGCTGCGACCTGGAAATGGAAGCTTCTATCTCAGGTTCCCTGGAAGCCGGGCATGGCCGGAAATAGTTCCATGGGTAGACAGCCCTACTCTTGCCAGAGAGCTTGATCTTGAAGAAAAGCATATCTCAAGAATGCGGGTTCACACAGTTGATATGATGAATAGACGGATCCGCGAAGATGGTGGACTGGAAGCAGTGATGATGAGCCATTTTTATCAGAACAGAAGAATCCTTCAGATAGTAAGCAGACTTGGTGATGAATTCCCTGCAAAGAGGATCGTGATGATCGCGGGTCCATCCTGCAGCGGGAAGACCACATTTACCAGGATGCTCTCCACCTATCTTCGGGCAGAGGGGTTCAGCACTAGAATGATCAGCGTGGATAATTACTTCAGAAATCGTTCTGAAACTCCGAAAAATAAAGATGGAAGTTTTGATTTCGAGTGTATTGGCGCTCTCAATACAGAGCTTTTTGGTGATCATGTTAAAAAGCTGGTTGATGGAGAGACTGTAAAGTTGCCGGTGTTCAACTTTCATACAGGTGTTAGAGAGGATGATGTTACGCCTATGACACTTGGCAAAAATGAATTCCTGCTTATTGAGGGAATCCACGGGTTGAACGACAGCCTGACTCCAGGTGTGTCTGTCTCGGATAAGTTCAAGATCTACATCAGTGCCCTTACAACACTTAACATCGATCGACTTACCCGGATGTCCACATCAGACGGCAGGCTTCTCAGAAGGATAGTTAGAGACAGTTTCAGAAGAGGATACTCTGCACAGGAGACAATTCTTGGCTGGCCAAGCGTCAGGCGTGGCGAAAGAAAGAATATTTTCCCGTTTCAGGAGCAGGCGGATATGATGTTCAACTCTGCGCTTCCGTATGAACTGCCGGTTTTAAAACCTTATCTTGTTCCCCTGCTTGAAGAAGTGGATGAAGGGTCAGAAGCCTTTAACGATGCGGACAGAATTCTCCGGCTTCTCGATTGTGTTGAGCCCATTAGTGAAAGTGTAGTACCCAGATTGAGTATCCTTAGAGAATTCATTGACGGCTTCCTGCTTGATTGGAGTGAATAATGCATATTTTAATGATTTTGTTCGCCATGTACAGCCCCAGATTCAGTCCCATGGTTCTTACAAGACCATTGACTCCGTCGATCCAGCCACTTTACCAGGAATTTGAACTTGAGCCTGTTGATGTTCTCCACTACGATCTGTCCATTGAGATTGATCGCGTGGCAGAGACAATAGATGCAACCACGGAAGTTACTTTTGTACCAACCGAGAACAATCTTACAGACTTCAAACTCTATCTCAAGCAACTGACTGTCTCTCAGGTTTCCGGTGCTTCGTCATTCAGTCAGGAAGGGGATTCTCTTTTCATTACTCTTCCTGGTCCTGCCTCCACTTCTGATACGATCCAACTGGTTATTGACTATTTTGGAACTCCTCCTGAGGAATCATGGGGCGGGTTTCATTTTCATCCATACGTGACCTATCACATGGGAGTCGGATTTGTAACTGATCCTTCCATGGGCAAGTACATGTTCCCATGCCACGACAGGCCGGCAGACAAGGCTTCATTTGATTTTCATATTACAGTTCCTGATTCTCTTTACGCAGTGGCTAATGGAGACTCTGCCGGTGTTACAGATAACATGGATGGAACGCTTACCTACCACTGGACACAGGAACAGCCCATGTCAACCTATCTTGCTGCGATCAGTGTTGCTGATTACACCGTTCTTCACGATTCTACCGATTCCAGGATTTATTACTATGTTTACTCCTGGGACGTTGATGACGCATTGGGATCTTTCGTGAATGTAGATCTTATGATGGCTCGATTCGAGAGTGTTTACAGTTCGTATCCCTGGGATTGCAAGTTCAGCTATGTGCAGACACCAATTGGAGACATGGAGCATCTTTCTCAGGTTTACCATTTCGCAGGTGCTATCAATGGAAATACCAATTATGACTGGCTTCTTGCACATGAAATGAGTCATCACTGGTGGGGAGACTGCGTTACAGAGAGATTCTGGACAGATGTCTGGCTCTCTGAGAGCTTTGCCACCTACAGTGAAGCGATCTGGATGGAGAGTTACGGACAGACCGAGTATCTTGATTATGTGGTGAACAACATAATGAAGCCGTACCTCAACAGCGGAGAACTATTTTCCATTGTCAATCCACAGACTCCGGCAGAGCTCTGGAGCAATACGACCTATGAGAAGGGCGCTTCCGTGCTTCACATGCTCAGGCAGATCATGGGAGA